>NZ_JBTVVN010000076.1:0-8130 GCF_054819755.1 Clostridium sp. DL1XJH146 | reverse complement strand
AGGATGATTTTGCTGTGCAAAATCTTTAATTAATTAAGAGATAAATGCAAAGACAAATGCAAAGATAAGAGCAAAGATAAATGCGAAGCAAATGCACAATGCACAATGCACAATGCACAATTTAGGATGATTTTGCTGTGCAAAATCTTTAATTAATTAAGAGATAAATGCAAAGACAAATGCAAAGATAAGAGCAAAGACAAATGCAAAGACAAATGCAAAGACAAATGCAAAGACAAATGCAAAGACAAATGCAAAGACAAATGCAAAGACAAGTGCAAAGACAAATGCAAAGACAAATGCAAAGACAAATGCAAAGATAATTGCAGAGATAGATTAAAATATAAATGCAAAAGCAAGCGTAAAAGCAAATAGAGATACAATAATAAATGAAATGAGAAATAGAGTGAAATTTACTGAGGATATAGTGATGTTGTTGGAGAAGAGGGTGATACTATGTTGAGTGAACTTATAAAACCATTTGAAGATAGGTATGAAGAGTATTTGCAGGATGAGTCTAAGATGAAGGGGCAGGGAGATAGTATTTCCTTTCCTAAAACTAAAGAAGAAGTTGTAGAAATTGTAAAGGAGCTGGCTTCTTTGGATGTTCCTATAACTGTACAAGGTGGTAAAACTGGTATTTGTGGTGGTGCAGTGCCTATGGGTGGGCACATTATGAATCTTACAAATATGAATAATATAGATGAATGTGAAAAGATTGAAAATAGATATTTTATCAAAGTTCAACCAGGAGTTACATTAGAAGAACTAGATAAAAAGCTTTATAGAGAAAAATTGTTTTGGACACCTCAGCCAACTGAAACTTCAGCAACTATAGGGGGAGTTATTGCTACAGGAGCTCGAGGTATTGGAGAGTTTTTTTACGGTGACACCAATAAATATATAGAGGAAATTACCATTGTAAATAATAAGGGAGAATTAGTTGCTATAAAAAGAGGAGAGCATATTTTCGAAAATAACAAATGCTTTTTGCCAAATGGAGAAGAGATTGAAATAGATTTGAATACATTAGGTCTTCAAGAAGACTGTGATTTAATAGATGTTTTTATTGGTAGTGAAGGTATGTATGGAGTTGTAGTAGAAGCAACACTTAACCTTATAAAAAGGCCAAAGGAACTTTGGGGTATTTCATTTTTATTTGAAGAAGAAGATGGAGTATTTCAATTTGCAGAGGAAATAAGAGAAGAAGAATTAATAGTAGAAACAGCGGCTATTGCGGCTATTGAATATATAGACAAAGCTACATTTAAATTTATTGAAGAGCTTAAAAAAGTAGCGACAAAATTAAAAGAGTTACCAGATATTGAAGAAGATATAATTGGCATGGTTTATATAGAGATAAATGGAGAAAATGAAGGAGACATAGAAGAAATCGCAGAAATTTTAATGGAAAAAGCTATGGAATGTGGTAGCGATCCAGATAGAGCCTGGGCAGTATCTGGAGAAATAGAAATGGATAAAGTAAGAGCATTCCGTCACGCAGGACCTGAATCTATAAATGTTACAGTTGAAAAATATAAAAGATTAGATGAAAGAATTACAAAGCTTGGAACAGATATGACAATAGAAAATAAACCAGTAAGTGAAATAATTAAAAAGTATAGAGAAGACGCTGAAAAAGAAAACTTACAAATAGCAATATTTGGTCATATAGGTGGTAGTCATATTCATGCAAACATAATTCCTAAAAATTATGAAGAATATAAAAAAGGTAAAGACTTAATTAAAAAATGGGCAATAGAAGCAAAACATGAAAATGCCAAAATATTCTCAGAGCATGGAGTAGGAAAGATAAAGAAAGAACTTCTAAAGTTAGTAGCAAAAGAAGATTATATAAACGAAGCAAAAAAACTAAAAAACCAACTAGATCCTAGTGCAATGTGGAATAAGGGGAATAGAATATAAATTAATGCACAATGCACAATGCACAATGCACAATTGAGGATGATTTTGCTGCGCAAAATCTTTAATTAATTGAATAATTAAGGATTTTAAGTTTTAAAGGTTTTAAAGGTTTAAGATTTCAATTGCAAATTGCAAATTAAGGGTTTAAGTGTTTAAGGGTTTCAATTGCACATTGCACATTGCAAATTGCAAATTATAAAAAAAGGGGGTTTAGGTTTTTGAAAATAGCCGTTTGTATTAAACAAGTACCAGCTAGTTGCGAGATAGAGATGGACAAAGAGACTGGTGTTTTAAAAAGAGAAGGAAAAGAAACAAGAATAAATCCCCATGACCTTTCTGCAATAGAAGCTGCTTTGGAAATCAAAGAAAAATATGGTGGTAAGATTTCGGCTTTTACAATGGGTCCGAGAGCCTCAAGAGAAGTAATCGTATACAGTTATTCTATGGGTGTAGATGAAGGATATCATTTATCAGACACTAAGTTTGCTGGAGCAGATGTTTTTTCAACCTCCTTTACTTTGGCAGAAGGAATAAGATTAATTGATGATTTTGATCTAATTATTTGTGGGAGACAAACAACAGATGGAGATACAGGTCAAGTAGGACCTGCAATAGCAGAACATTTGAAGTTACCACATATACATTTAGTTTCCGCTATAGATAAAATTCAAGATAAAAATATATTTGTAACTCAACAATTAGATAATAAAGAAATAAAAATAAAAGTTTCTATGCCCTGTGTGCTTATTGTTCAAGGTGAAGCTTTTAAACCTAGATTACCATCTCTTAAATTGAAATTGAAAGCTAAGAAAAAAGAAATAAATAAAATAACGATAGATGATATGAGAGATAACAATCCTGAAAAATATGGGTTGCGTGGTGCTCCAACTAGGGTGAGGAAAATATTTTTGCCAGAAAAAACTAGTAGGCAAGAGATATTAACAGGAGATAGTAGTTATATTTCTTCTGAAATCATGAAAATATTTGAAAAACAGAAGATGAGGTGAGTATTTGAATAACCTTAAAATTGAAAATAAATGGGAAGGTATTTTAGTTTATGTTGAGTATAACGAAAATGGAATACACCCAATTACATATGAATTGATAGGAAAAGCTTTGGAATTGGCAAAGCCATTAGATTATAAAGTTTACTGTGTTTTTATAGGTTATAACATAAAAACTCAAGCAGAAAAATTAAGACTATATGATATTGAAAAGGTATTCATATATGATCATAAAGAATTTGAATATTATAGAGAAGATATTTATTCAAATGCTTTTGAAGCTTGTATAGATAAATTAAAACCATCCATAGTGCTCATTGGTGGCACAGATAGGGGGAAATCTATTGCCCCTTCACTTGCCACAAGATTTAAAACAGGACTTACAGCAGATTGTACAGATTTATTAATGGATGAAAAAGCAGATTTGATACAAATAAGACCTGCTTTTGGTGGAAATGTAATGGCCAAGATAGTAACAGAAAATCACAGACCTCAATTTGCAACAGTAAGATATAAGGTTATGGATGAAGCAAAAGAATTAGACGAAGCAAGAGACAATTTAGTCTATTGTTTTTTAGAAGAAGAAGAAATGAAATCAAAAATAGAAATTATAGATATACAAGATATAGATAGAAAAGAAAATATTACAGAAGAAAAAGTTTTAGTAGTAGTAGGACAAGGATTTAAAAGCAAAGAAGACATATCTATGGCAGAAGAATTAGCTTCTTTACTCAATGGGAAATTAGCCTCCTCTAGAACCTTAGTAGAAAAAGGCTGGATGCCTTATGAAAAACAAATAGGTCTATCAGGAAACACAGTAAAACCAGATATGATAATTACCTTGGGAGTATCCGGTTCTGTACAATTTATGGCTGGAATGAGAGGAAGTAAAAACATTATAGCTATTAATATTGATAAAGAAGCACCGATTTTCCAAATAGCACACAATCCGATTTGTGGAGATTTGTATGAGATAGTACCTACTTTAATAGAAAAACTAAAACTAAAACTAAAACTAAAAGAAATGCACAATGCACAATGCACAATGCACAATTAAGGATGATTTTGCTGCGCAAAATCTTTAATTAATAAAAAGAATAAAGAACAAAAGATAAAGAACAAAAGATAAAGAACAAAAGATAAAGAACAAAAGATAAAGAAATAAAGAGAACAGCTATTAACTGTGGTGTTAAAGGTATTAATATTTTAATCTTTTAATTTTTTAATCTCTAATCTTTTAAGGTTTTAATGTTTTAATGTTTTAATGTTTTAATGTTTTAATTGCACATTGCACATTGCAAATTGCAAATTTGTTTCAAAAAAAGAGGGTTTTTAAGCCATAAACGGCTTTTAAATAAATGGTTTTATAACAAATAAATAGGGGGAATTTTAAATGATGAAAAAAATTAACAAAAGCAAGCTTAGACCTGTGGTGTTTTATCCAGCATTTATTCTATTAGTTATTACAATTATTTTGAATTTTGCAAACCCAGAGCTTTTCTTGACAATTACTACAGGTGCAAAGGATTTCATGACAGTTCAATGCGGCTGGATGTTTAGTTTAGCTGGAGTTGCTTGTTTAATCGGAGTTATTTTTGCTTATTTTTCACCATTAGGGGATGTAAGAGTAGGTGGTAAGGATGCTAAACCGTTACTTAATAAAGGATCATGGTTTGCTATCACTTTAACAACAACAATTGCATCAGGAATTATGTTTTGGGGAACTGCAGAACCTATATGGCATCTTGCTTATCCTCCAATAGGAATTGAACCAATGTCTGCTGATGCAGCTAAATTTGCAATGGAAACATTATTTTTACACTGGACATTTGTTCCATATGCATTCTACACAGTACCGACTATTGTATTTGCCTTTGCTTATTACAATATGAAGAAACCTTTCTCTGTAACTTCACAGATTTCTCCTGTACTAGGTAAAAGAGATCAAAGAAAATTTGAAAGTATAGTAGATGCAATTATTTTATTTGCAATAGCAACAGGTATTGCTTCATCTTTCGCAACAGCTGTTATGAACATGGGTGGAGGAATTAACGCTTTAACAGGAATAGCTAGTGGTAAATCATTATATATTATCGTAACTATTGCTGCAACAGCTCTTTTCACACTTGCTTCAGGATCAGGATTATTTAAAGGTATAAATTACCTAGCTAAATTTAATGTATATTTATACTATATTCTTATTGCTGCTTTAGTAATTTTAGGACCTACTGTTTATATGTTTAGTTTAGGAACAGAAGGATTTGGTGGATTCTTAACAGGATTCTTTAGTAAAGCTTTATTCACTGGTGCAGCAGCTTCAGATAGCTGGGCAACTGGTTGGACTACTTTCTACTGGACAAACTGGATGGCTTGGGCTCCTGTTACAGCAGTATTCTTAGCAAGAATTTCTTACGGATACAAAATTAAAGAAGTTATTAAAATGAACTTTTTAATACCAGCTGGTTTCGGCGCACTTTGGATGGCTATATTAGGTGGAACAGCTATAAACTTCCAAATGACAGGAAGAGTAGATATACTTTCAATTATGAATGAGCAAGGTTCTGGAGCAGCAGGATATGCTGTGCTTAAAGAATTACCATTCTCAGGTATATTAATGGTTATTTACTTAATTGCAGTAATTGTTTCTTTTGCAACAGCAACAGATTCAACAACAAATGCTATGGCAAGTATATGTACAACTGGAATAACTGAAGCTGATGAAGAAGCACCTTTAATTCTTAAAGTATTATGGGGTACTATCATAGGAGCTATGGCAGTAATATTCCTTGGAAGCTTTGGAGTTGATGGAATTAAGATGTTATCATATCTAGGTGGATTCCCAGCTCTTGTATTAGGTGTACTTTGTCTGGTATCTTTATTCCTTATAATGTCTAAGCCACATGACTTCGATATTAGTGATAAGGTGAAAAAAGAAGAAGTCAAAGAAGAAGTAGTAGTAGAAAGCACAGAAGAAGTGATAGAGGGATAGTTTTGAAATGCACACTTAAAAGAGAAAATGCACAATGCGTAAAAAACCAATGCACAATGCACAATGCACAATGCACAATTAAGTTCAAAAGAAAGTTCAAGAGAAAGTTCAAGAGAAAGTTCAAGAGCAAGTTCAAGAGCAAGTTCGAGAGCAAGTTCAAGAGCAAGTTCAAGAGAACAGTTGTAATGAAAGTTCAAAATAGAACTAACAGTAGAAAATGAGCGATTGTTGTGGGTTTTGATTGGCTAGAATATTTTTGAATAGTGTTTGGTGCAGTAAAATTTAATAAAAATTAGGCAAGCGAGGGGAAAATTCACGTATTTCTCCTTGCTATTGCCATTTTAGTATATATTTATTTCAAGAATTGCGAATTATTATTTTGTTATTTATAGAATACCCCCTATTTTATAAATAAAGTTATATAAGGGAAAGACTCTATAGAGTTTTAAAGAAAATACTCTATGGATTGCAATAGAAGCGTAAAAAAAAGAGGAGGAATTTTATGAATAAAAACGTAAAAGAGAAAAAAAGTGTAATACGACCGGTGGTATTTTTCCCAGCTTTTATATTACTTGTAGTAGCAATTATTTTAAATTTTGCTAACTATGAAGCTTTTCTTGCTGTAACAACGGCTGCAAAGGATTTTATGACAGTACAATGTGGTTGGATGTTTAGTTTAGCAGGGGTATTTTCAGTATTACTTGTAATTGCAGCTTATTTTTCGCCTTTAGGTAAAGTAAAATTAGGAGGACCGGATGCAAAACCACTTCTTAAAAAATCTTCATGGTTTGCTGTAACTTTATGTACTACTATTGCTGCAGGAATTTTATTTTGGGGTACTGCGGAACCTATTTGGCATTTGGCATATCCACCAGAATCTTTGGGGATTGCTCCCATGTCTGCGGATGCGGCTAAATTTGCAATGGAAACATTATTTTTGCATTGGACATTTATACCATATGCATTTTACGTTGTACCTACAATTGTATTTGCATTTGCTTACTATAATATGAAGAGATCTTTTAGTGTTGGTTCAGAAATTTCACCAGTTATTGGGGATAGAGATCCAAGAAAAATTAATATTATAGTAGATGCAGTTATCCTTTTTGCAGTAGCAGCAGCTATATCAGCTTCTTTTGGTACTGCAGTTATGAATATGGGTGGAGGAATTAATGCTCTCTTTGGTATTGATAACAGTAAAGGATTATGGATTGTAATCACAATTGTCGGAACAATAGCATTTATAATTTCATCTGGAACAGGTCTTATGAAGGGAATTAAAATTTTATCAGATGTAAATGTATACTTATATTACGTTATAATTATTGCAATTGTAGTATTCGGACCTACAGTTTATATGTTTAGTTTAGGAACAGAAGCTTTTGGTGGATTTTTAACAGGATTCTTTAGTAAAGCTCTATTTACTGGTGCATCAGCTGGCGATAGTTGGGCATCTGGGTGGACAACCTTCTATTGGTCTAACTGGATGGCGTGGGCACCTGTAACAGCAGTTTTCCTAGCTAGAATATCTTATGGTTATACAATAAAAGAAGTTGTTACTATGAATTTTGTAATTCCAAGTTTATTTAGTGCGGTTTGGATGACTGTAGTTGGTGGAACAGCTATTAATTTCCAAATGACAGGAAGAGTTGATATTTTATCTATTATGAATGAACAAGGTTCAGCAGCGGCAGGATATGCTGTATTAGGAGAATTACCATTGTCAGGAATACTTATATTCATATATCTTCTTGCGGTAATTATATCCTTTGTAACAGCTACAGATTCAACTACTAATGCTATGGCAAGTATATGTACAACAGGAATAAATGACGGTGCACAAGAAGCTCCTCTATATATAAAAATAACATGGGGAGTTATTGTTGGATTAGTATCACTAATATTTATATCAACCTTAGGTATAGATGGAATTAAAATGCTTTCGTATCTAGGAGGATTCCCAGCCTTGTTCTTAGGAATTCTTAGTCTGATATCTATGGTACTTATTATTAAGAATCCTAGTAAATATGATGTGTACTCTTCTGAAAAGAAAAAAGAAAAGAAATAAATATAATGCACAATGCACAATGCACAATTTAGGATGATTTTGCTGCGCAAAATCTTTAATTAATTGAAACATTAAAACATTAAAACATTAAAACATTAAAACATTAAAACATTAAAACATTAAAACATTAAAACATTAAAACA
>NZ_JBTVVN010000075.1:0-8375 GCF_054819755.1 Clostridium sp. DL1XJH146 | reverse complement strand
TAGATATATAATTAACTAATTGAAATATTAAGAAATAAAGAGTAAACAGGAGAATATCAAAGTATAAAGAGGGAATTTAGAAAGAAATTTTTTAGCGGAGCTAAAAAATTTCTTTCTTTTTATCAATAAATCAAAACAATAAAGAGCAGTAGATAGATTTGTGATTATACAAAATTATCTACTGCAATTGTGTATTGATTTAATCATATTTCCTTAATATCATTTATAACTTTTTGATTGTTTTCATTAATATAATAAGTAAAATCTACTTTTGTATGATCAGTTATTTTTTCCATGGTTGTTTTTATATTCTCAGTAAGTCTGTAAGCTTCAGTTTTACCTGTGTTATAATCTTTAATCTCTATTGAATTTGCATCTATCATTCCATTAAAAAAACCTACTGAATTGACAATAGTGTTTCCTTTAGTATAACCGTAGATATCAGAAATAACTAGTTTATTAGCTTTGTTTCTATAATAAATGAATTGAACATTTTGATTTTCAGGTATTTTAGAGATTATAGCTTTGGTTTGTTGTGCTAGTATATAGGTTATATATTTACCAGTATTAGAGTCAATTATTTCTATAGAATTGTCATCAATTTGGCCTACATAAGTTCCATTGCCATCAATATAAGAGTAGTATTTCTTTTCTATATTAGTAATATAATCTTGATTTTCGTCATTTTCATAATAGGTAAAATTAACTGTTGCTCCTTTTGAAAGTTCAGTTTCAATATAATTGATTAAATCATCAGGAACGCTATAAGTACCATTTTGTCTATCTACAGATAGCTCAATTGAATTTTTGTCAATTTGACCTATATAGATGCCAACTTCTGTAATGAGTTTGGTTGTTTTTGCTACTGTAGAATTGTTAGATGTTTCCTTTTTTTCGGTGTCATACCCAGTAGTATTATTTAATATCCCAGATTCATTAGTAGTGGAGTTTTCTGATTTATCATAAGAATTTAAAGTTTTTTCATTAATTTGTGCGTTGGATACTGAGGTGTTTTGATTATTTAAACTTCTACTTGAAGCCCCACATGAAGTTAGTAGTGAAAAGGCTAGTATAGAAGCTACGATGATTAATATAGATGTACGCTTCATGTTTAAGGTCACCCCTTTACTTTGAGTAGTAGAGAAAATTAACGCTATATTAGTATTTTAGAATATTTAAATGAGAGTTATGTTACAAAGTGGTTAAATAGCTAATGTTAATACATTACTAAAATATGAACAATATTATTAAGTAGTCATATATTGAATTTTATGTAAATAAAAGAGTGATTAGTTTTGCGTAAAGCAAAACTAATCACTCTCATCTTGTTATTATACTTTATAAATCATAAATTTTTCTAAAGATTAAAGATTAAGTCCAGTGAAATCTAGGGTACTAAAGTAGTCCTTTGGTGTTTCAGCACGTCTTATAAGTTTAGCTTTTCCATCTTCTTTGAGAAGTAATTCTGCAGCTTTTAGCTTTCCATTATAGTTATATCCCATAGATTGTCCATGAGCACCTGTATCATGGATAACTAATAGGTCGCCAATTTCAACTTTTGGTAACATTCTATCAATTGCAAATTTATCATTATTTTCGCAAAGTCCACCTGCAACATCACATTTATAATCGCAGTTTTCTTCTTCTTTTCCCATTACTGTAATATGGTGATAAGAGTTGTACATAGCAGGACGCATCAAATCTACAGAACATGAATCAACACCTACATAATCCTTATGAATATGTTTTTCGTGAGTTGCTTTAGTAACAAGGCATCCATATGGTCCTAGCATATATCTACCTAGTTCTGTGAAAATTGAAATGTCACCCATTCCTGCAGGCACAAGGATTTCTTCGTAGGCTTTTCTTACGCCTTCACCTATAGTTATTATATCAGCCTGCTTCTCATCTGGTTTATAAGGTATACCTATACCCCCTGAAAGATTAATAAATGAAATATTAGCGCCTGTCTTATTTTTTAAATCAACGGCTGTTTGAAATAATATTTTTGCAAGCATAGGATAATAATCAGTTGAAAGTGCATTGCTTACAAGAAAAGAATGTAGTCCAAAAGTTTTAGCTCCTTTTTCTTGTAATTTATTAAAACCTTCAACTAGCTGGTCAAATGTAAAACCGTATTTAGCATCTTCAGGGTTATCCATAATATTATTTCCAATGGTGAACTTACCACCTGGATTATAACGGCAGCTTATAGTTTCAGGAATTCCAACAGCTTTTTCTAATAAATCAATATGAGTAATATCGTCTAGATTTATAATTGCACCTAGTTTACTCGCATATACAAAATCTTCAGATGGAGTCATATTTGATGAAAACATTATATCTTTACCACTAAACTCTATAGCTTCTGATAGCATCAATTCTGTATAAGAAGAGCAATCCATACCACAGCCTTCTTCTTGCAATATCTTTAGAATTGCTGGATTTGGAGTAGCCTTTACTGCGAAGTATTCTTTGAATCCTTTATTCCAAGAAAAAGCCTTTTTTAATTTACGAGCATTTTCTCTAATACCTTTTTCATCATATAGATGAAAAGGTGTTGGATGGTCTTTAGTAATTTCATTTAATTGTTCTAAGGTTACAAATGTTTTTTTCATTAGATTACCACTTTCCTTAATAATTTAGTAATTTTGTTATATTTATACCAACGTTTTATCAATAGTTTTCTTATTAACAATACTATAGAATACGTAGCTAGTTTTGTCAATAATTCTAGAGGATATTCTATCGGTTTAATACGATAAAGTATTATAATGCTTTAAATCTTGTCGTCGAGAGTTTTAATTAAAGATTTTCTGACCAAAGGGAAGAAAATCATCCACAATTGTGCATTGTGAATTGTGCATTGTACATTATTTTTTTATATGGTCTGCATTGACCTGAATTGTGCCATATACAAAGCATAATAATGACCTTTTTTATTCATAAGCTCTTCATGATTTCCCATTTCGGATATACCTTGATGATCTATTACTAAAATACGGTCTGCTTTTTTTATAGTTGACAGTCTATGGGCTATAACAAAGGAAGTTCTCTCTTTAAGTAAGGATTCGATTCCTTTTTGTACAAGTCTCTCAGTAGTTGTATCAATGCTAGAAGTAGCCTCATCTAATATTAATATATGTGGTTTGCTTATCATAGTTCTTGCAAAAGCAATAAGTTGTCTTTGCCCAACAGAAAGTTTAGAACTTCTTTCATTAATTTTGGAGTCGTATCCATTCTTAAGATTTTCTATAAAATGATGAGCATGGACGGCCTTAGCGGCATCTACAATTTCTTCGTCTGTTGCATCTAATTTACCATAGCGTATATTATCTTTAATAGTTCCTGAAAATAGGAAAGTATCTTGAGTCATAATACCCATTTGCTGTCTTAAGCTTTCTATAGATACTTTTTGTATATCATATCCGTCTATAGTAATAGTTCCTTTTTTAGTGTCATAAAAACGTGATATTAGATTAACAATTGTAGTTTTACCTGCACCAGTGGGGCCTACTAAGGCTATTGTTTCTCCCTGCTTCACTTCAAATGATAAATTTTTTAAAATGTATGATTTATCATCGTAGGAAAAGGATACATTATCAAATTTTAAATTTCCATTAATCTTAGGCATAGTTAAAGCTTCTTTTTCGTCAATTATATCTGGCTGGATATCAAGAATTTCAAAAATGCGTTCTGCACCAGATAAATTTGAAATTAACTGATTATAAAAATTACTTAAATTCATAATAGGATTCCAAAACATTGATATATAAGCTGTAAATGCAAATAGCAAACCAACAGTTATTTCACCTGTGTTAAGTAATCGAACGCCTATAGAGAAGACAAGCACTGTTCCAATTCCCCAAGACAATTCAACCATTGGCCAAAATAAATCATTTAGTTTTACTGCATGCATAAATGATCTTTTTAATTCTGAAAGTAAATTGGAGAAGGTTTTGCTGGTCTGTTTTTCAGCTGTAAAACTTTGAACAACTCGAATTCCAGAAAAATCTTCATGAGTAAAGGCGTTCATATTTGAGTTTTTCTTCTTAAATAATTGCCACCTTTTATGAGCTCGTACTTCTACTATATACATTCCTAAAATCAAAAATGGTAGAAGAGCTAGAGCTGCTAAAGCAAGTTTGAAATTTAATATCATCATAATGATTAAAACAACAATTAGTGTTGCAAAATCTGGTATTAATATAATTACACTGTTTGTTAAAATATCTTTTAGAGAATTGACATCACCGATTACTCTAGCTAAAATTTTACCAACAGGACGATTATCAAAAAAGTTGAAGGATAATTTTTGAATATGCTCGTATAGTTCTTGACGTATTTCCATTAATACTTTATTAGAAACTTTTCCCATAATTGAAATTCTCTTTCGTATAAAATAAGCAGATATAAGATTAAGTATAATTGCTAGTAGTGCAATAAATAAAAGCCCTTTGTAATTTTTGTAAGCAATATAATCATCTATAGCTATTTTTATTAATATGGGATTAAGAATATTTATTGATAATATTATTAACATAAGAATTAGTACAATAATAATTTCTTTTTTATATTTACCCATATAGCTAAATAGTCTTTTTATAGTAACAATTTTGAGAACTTGTTTTGTCTGTTCATCCTCTTTAAAGTTATTTATTGGCATAAAATCACCCCTTTCTTTTAAGAAACAAATCCTTCATACTGTTCACAGTAGGTTTGATAATATCTACCTTTTTGATCAAGTAGTGATTGATGAGTTCCTCTCTCAACAATTTCTCCTCTATGGAGAATTATGATTTCATCTGCATCTTTGACAGCAGAGATACGATGAGCTATTATAATTTTTGTAATATCTTTTTTTGCTTCTAGTTCTTTTTGTATTTGATACTCTGTCTCCATATCTAAAGCTGATGTAGCATCGTCAAATATAAGAATTTCAGCCTCTTTTGCTAGGGCTCTAGCTATGGAAATACGTTGTTTTTGGCCACCTGATAGGCCAATGCCTTTTTCGCCTATGACAGTTTCATAACTCTTTTCCATTCTGTCAATAAAATCATGAGCTTGAGCACTTATTGAAGAACTTATAAGCAGGTCTTCTTTATTATTTATATTGTTTTTAGAATTTTCATTTCTACCAAATAGAATATTTTCCTGGATGGTATCACTAAACAAAAAAGTATCTTGCATTACAACGGAGATGTGACTACGTAAACTAGATAGATCATAATCAGTTATATTAACTCCATCAATTTTGATATTTCCAGAAGTGTTATCTACAAATCGTGTTAGCAAGTTTATAAGTGAACTCTTACCAGAGCCCGTAGCTCCCATAACTGCTAAAGTTTTTCTTGGAGAAATAGTGAAATTTATGTTTTTTAGAACTTCTGTATTATCAATAGTTAAAGATACATTTTGGAATAAGATATCTCCACGGAGAGTATCTATTATTTTGCCATTTTCTTTGTTTTCTATCTCTGACGTATTATTGAATACTGTGTTTATTTTTTTTATGGAAGCAAAAGCCTCAGCCATAATGTTACTAACCCATCCTAACAGGCGCATAGGCCAGATTACCATATACATATATCCTGAAAACTCAATTAATGTACCTATAGTTAGAGTTTCTTGTATTACAAGAGTACCTCCTAATGTGATTACAAGAATTGGTAATATATTAGTCAGGAATTCTAATCGTGGATAAAATATACTCCAAATTTTAGATTGTTTAACATTTAATTTATAGTAGTTTTTATTTTTTTCTAAGAACTTGTTTATCTCATATTTTTCTCTTGCAAATGCTTTTACTAATCGGACACCAGTTATATTTTCTTGTGCTGTAGTATTTAATATTGCATTTTGCTCTGAAATACTTTCATAAGTCTTTCCTATGGTCTTTTCAAGACTGTAAGCTAGGTAGCCAAGCAATGGTACTATAGCAAAAGAAATTAATGAAAGTTTAGGGCTTATACGAACCATAAGAATAGTTGCAACAATAATACTAATAATTAGTTCAACTACTAACATAAATCCAAAACTGACCCCAAACCAAACTTTCTCAGCATCTTCTTTGATACGTGCCATAAGTTCGCCTGTGTTTTTAGAATTAAAAAAGTTATAGCTTAAGCTTTGTATATGGTCAAAAATTTCTTGTCTTAAAGAAGTTGAAATTTGCACACCTATATAATCAAAAAGCATCTCTTTAGCATATCCAGATACGGCTCTACCTACAGTGATTCCAATTAGCATAAAAGCTAAAGTTTTAAACAGTCCAATATTACCATCAACAATAACTTCATCAACAATACGTCTAGTAATTATAGGATTATACATATCTAAAGAAATACCAATGCCCATAGCAATAAAGCCTAATAAATAAAGCCAACTGTATTTTTTTATATATTTTAAAATACGATTCAAAGTGAAACCCCCTTTATGGCAATGCACAATGCACAATGCACAATTAATGATGATTTTGCTACGCAAAATCTTTAAATTAATTAAATGGTTAAAAGATTCTCGACCAACGAGAGACAATCAGCCATAATTTAAAAATGAATATTGAAAATTTTTTTTTCAACAGGCGCCTATCGAAAAGAATGTGGTGATTTTGACGTAAAAAAGCCATAGAAAATTAATTCCATGGCTTTGGGTTTTAGAATTTTATTATTCGTTGCTATTATATCTTCTTATTGTAAAACTGGAGGCAAATAGTCCACCGTTTTATTTAAGTAAGGTAAGGATAATTTTAACGAATTAAAAAAGCCATAGGTATACCCATGGCTCGATAAACAATATGGTTAAATAAATAGAGTACTATATAAAACTACACTATATTATAGACCTTTGTGTTGAGGTAGGGCATATGAATATGAAGTTTTAAGTAAATCGACTTGTTTATAGTTTTTAAACATAGTGATGAAATTAAATCTGATTTTACTTAACATATCCTTACCTCCTGAAATTATTTGCTAAAATTAGTTTTTAATAGTAACATCTTTAAATATTTTAGCATTTAGATAAAAGCTTGTCAAGATGATTTATAGTGAGATTTCGTTAAAAAGTTGACGTATTACCATTGGTAATTGTGAATTGAAATAAAGGGTAGAATGAGTAAAATCATCCTCCCAACGTAATATCCTGTTTGTTGTACCAGTCAATTGCATTATAAAAATGATCAGGTTTAAAATCTGGCCAATAATCATCTACAATATAAAAATCTGAATAAATAGATTGTACTGGTAAAAAACCACTTAACCGTCTGCGGCCACCCCATCTGATAATTAAATCAATTCTTGATATATCAGATGAATTAATTCCATTAAAAACATTTGTTTTTTTATTATTAGCAACTTTTAGATGATCTAAATCCCATTTCCAGCCGTAATTAACTAGAAAATTAACTTTTATTCCACCTGTGCCGAAAGTTTTTCTAGTAGTATAATCAAGTAGTTCTTTGGGGAACATAGGTGATTTACTATTTCCAACTACTAATAAAGAAGCGTTTTCTTTTGCAAGCATTTTAACAGCGTTAACACAAGCTTGGGTAAAAGCTAGTCTTTGAATTAAGGGACGCTTATTATTATCTATAGTGAAACCATAATAGGTTATTTCCTTAACCCCAATTTCTTCACATAGTTTAAATACAGCGAGTCCTGGATCTAACCCTGTTGAATAGCCTTCTTCTTTACCCATTCCTTTTGATGTAGCCCATCTTCTATTTCCATCTGGAATAATCCCAATATGGGTAGGTATTCTCATTAAAATCACCTCATTATATTATTGACTTTGATTTTGTATTGAATAGATATAAATTACATTATTAGTATTATTAGCATAATAAATAGAGTTTATACTAAAGAGTTTTAATTTCCGTACAGAGTAGGTAGTTAATATACTTAAATTATAAATGGAATATTCAGAATAATTATAATATTCAAAATAATACTTGAATCATTGGTTTTTTTATGGTATTATTAATACATAGAAAGTAAATACTTTCTTACAAACTCTAATTCAATAAAGTTTTAAGGTGATTAAAAAATTTATGTTTAATAGGGTTAAAAAGATGATTTTTTAGAATTAAAAATGATTTTTAATTCTAGTAAACAGAGCTAGATGTTTAAAGAAAAGAGTAGTGTTATTACTAGTTGTAGCTTTAAAGATTAGTAAGTTTACAAGAACAAAGTTAATAATTCAGAGTTAAGAAATTAAAAGATTGAAGTATTAAGAGATTAGAGATTTAATTTTCTGAGTATTAACAGTATTAGATTTATGATAGTAAAAATAAAAGTGCCGAAAGTATTAAAAGTATTAAAAGTATTAAAAGTATTAAAAGTATTAAAAGTATTAAAAGTATTAAAAGTATTAAAAGT
>NZ_JBTVVN010000074.1:0-8469 GCF_054819755.1 Clostridium sp. DL1XJH146 | reverse complement strand
GATTGGTGCAGCATAAGGGGAAATAATAGGGATAAATTAATCAAAATAGTTATGGACCAGGAAGAAGAATATTCCCTTTGGTATGAGAAAAACGAAAGAACTAAATCAGTAAAATTAGTGAGAGGACTCTTAGCAAATAATTTAAGTACAAATATAGATTATATAATTGCAAGTTCTAACGGGTCAAGCGGATTAATGCATATATACAAAAATGGAGTTTATAAATTAGCGTCAAAGAATTGGATATGTGGAGAGGTGTCGAAATACATAATCCCAAGATTAAGAACCTCAAGCACTATAAACGATATTGCCGAAATGCTTACGTATAAAGAGCCTATTGACTTTAAGCACGTAAATGGTAACGAATATATTATAAATTTAAAAAACGGTTTATATGACGTTAAAAACAAGAAATTAAAGCCACATTCTACGGATTATATATCTTGTTATCAATTAGATTGTAATTATAAAAATGATGTTAAAAATCTAGGATATTGGGACAAGTTCATTGATGATCTAAGCGAAGGGAACGAAGGTATTACAAAAGTATTACAAGAGTATGCGGGATTAACATTATCCAATATAACAGGGAATAGAGTAAAAAAAGTATTATTACTTTATGGAAAAGGTGATACAGGAAAATCAAAATTTATAGAAGCACTATGTAATATAGTTGGAGAAGAAAACAGTATAAATTTAAAAATGCAGCAACTAGCAGAAAGGTTTGGGTCATCTGCAATCTATGGCAAAAGAATTGTTTTTAATGGTGACCTACCGAATGAAACACTTGAAGACCCTTCTACATTTAAAGAATTAACCGGAGGAGATTCTATTGCTGCAGAGTTTAAAGGAAAAGATAGGTTTACTTTTAAATATAAAGGTGTCCTTATGTTTGCCTGTAATGAGTTGCCTTATATCAAAGGAGATATGGGACAACATTTATTTGATAGGTTTCTAATAGTGCCATGTAATAATGTAATACCAGTAGAGCAAAGAGATCCTTTGTTGATGCATAAACTTATGGAAGATAAAGAATATATTTTAAAATGGTCTTTGGAAGGACTTGAAAGATTATTGAGCCAAGGCTTTAAATTCACCAATGCCGCAGAATTAGAAGAACAAAAACAACAATATATGCTGCAATGTGATAGTACAAGAGCATTTATAAATGAATATTATACGGTTACGGGATTATCTACTGACAGAATAAAAGCGACTATGTTATATCTTCACTATGAAAATTATTGTAATCAGAATGAAAGAAGACCATGCAGCAGTCAAGAGTTTACTAAAAGACTTGAAAATAATCTAGGGATTTTTAAATATAAGTACCATGGGACAAAACATTTTAAGGGGATAGTTAGAGGAGTAACCGAATATTCTGACAATTTAACGAAAAAAATAGAACCTAAAGAAATCGTATTTAAAAGGTAGTTTGGGGACAGTTTCACTACAACTTGGGGACACCTTGGGGACACCTTTGGGGACACCTAGAATGAGTGATACCAATGCCGGGGGACAGTAGGGACACTAAACCCAATTAAAATATAAAAATTAAAATTTATATATATATATATATAAATAACTTGGAAAAGGTGTCCCCAACGTCCTTTTGTCTGCAATCCCTTATATACCAACGGATACACAGTTTTTTAAGGTGTCCCCAGTGGTGTCCCCAAGTTAGATATGTATTTTTGTAACGGTAAAATAAAAAGAGGTGATTAAGTTGGATTATAAAGTAATTCAAATAATATCAGCACCTGGTGAAATGTATTCAATTTATAATGATTCAGAAGAAGAAATTAAATGTAAAATAGTATGTTTGGGTTTAATTGAATACGGAAATGGTGAGAGGGAAGTAGTCCCTATGGATATGAGCCAAGGTGATGGAATCATTAGTAAAATTGGTGAAGGTTTAAAATATATTGAGATTAATAATAACCAGGTGCTTACATAGCATACTGGTTTTTTTATGTGATAATGTGGAGAGGTGGGTATATATATCGGTGGCTGAGCCTTACAGATACGAGAACCTATGTAATGAACCCAAGCCGTTACAATATACATTAGCATTGATACTATAAGGGTTTAGAGGTATACAGTAGGTCTTGTTTGTTGTGAATGTATAGAGCCTTATATCTTGCGTAAAGCCTATATTTGGTGCCGTCTACTGAATAGTAACCATTGTTATATAAGATATATATAATATGTATATAATTACGTTGTTTTATGAGTTCGTTTGAGGTATACATCAAACAACCCTTAAAGTAAGTACCTACAACACGCATTACACCATTATGCGAACTATTATATTAAGTTCATAAAAAGAATTGACTTTAAACGAACCAAGTAGTAATATTGAATTAAGAAGGGGTACATTCTAAAATTCAAATTGATTTTTGCCCCGTCAGCGAGTTACAGCCTTTCTGTAACAAATTTTAAAAGTCGAGGTGTAATTAATGAGTACATATTTTTATATCAGAGTATCAAGTCGTGACCAAAACACAATAAGACAAGAGGTAAAAGCCAAAGAACATAATATTCCCCTGGAGAATGTTTATATTGAAAAGGTGAGCGGCAAAAACTTAATAGATAGACCAGTTCTTAATAATATGATGGCCACATTGCAGAGCGGTGATAAATTGGTTGTTGATAGTATCAGCAGATTCGCCAGGAACACAAAGGATCTAATAGATTTAGTTGAAAAATTAAATAGTAAACGAGTAGTATTTGTATCTTTAAAAGAAGCAATAGATACAACAACTCCAACAGGAATGTTTATGCTTACAGTGTTTGGAGCCGTGGCCCAACTTGAAAGAGAATATATAAAGGACAGACAATTGGAAGGTATTGAGATAGCCAGGAAGAATGGCAAGTATAAAGGACGTAAAGCGGTGGAATATCCAAGTCAATGGGAAAAATATTATAAAATGATGAAAGACGGCAGCATAAAGAAAGTTGATGTAATGAAGATACTGGACTTAAAGAAAACAACTTTCTATAAACTATTAAAACAATATGAAGAAAAAAAATAAACCACCTATTTGGTGGCTTTTTTTACGTAGTCTTTTAATATTGTAATGACTAAATTATTAAAGGATCTAGTTTCTTTTACTGCAATTTCTTCTAACTTCTTTTTTAATTCTCTATTAATAATAAGATTTGCTCTAACATTTTCTTTACTTATACTCATTAATTATCACCTCAACAATAATATAACATAAAAATAAATGTGTTGTAAAGGTTACGTAACCGTGTTATAATATTATTATATTAACAAGGAGGTATATTATGGAACAAAACAAACCACCAGTGGTAAAAGATTTGTACAAAGGAGTTATTAAAATAAAGGAAAACAATAAAGTTGTTTACAAAAGGCAATTGGCAATTAATGCGAAAAAAAATAAAAAAAATAATTTACATTATATTAAATAAGGAGGATTTATTGGATGAATATAAAAATATTACAAGAGTATCTAATTGCTTGTGGTAAAGTAGGTATAGAACCATCTTTTTCAGGATTAAAAGCCTATAAGAAGGAATTAGAACGTATTGCAGTATAAAGTATTGTAATTATTCAACCAATGAAATTATTATTTGATAAAAACTAAAGTGAGAAGGAGAAAATACGTCAATGAAGAATAATGAAATAGTAAATAAACAATTGGAATTAGCATCTCAAATTGAACATTTAAGAAAAGAAAATGAAGAACTTAAAAAGGTAAATAGTTTAATAAAACATAAAATAGATGTAATATTAAAATTAACAGGAGAACCGACGGATTCCGTTGTCTGTGATAAAATGGAAAAATGGGAAACCAGAGCAAAGGCTCATAATAATATTTTTGTTTTTTTAAGTCAAAAAGGCTTAGATGAAAGAGATCTAAATGAATTTTCCTCATTATTAGAAAAATATATGTATCAAATATAAAAAAGGAGTGTATAAAAATGAATAGATTCGAAATTGAAAAAAAATACGAAACTAATGGATTAAAAGACTATAAATTAAAAACAACGGATGATCTAAGAAATATACATAAAATAAATTACAAATGGGTAGATGGTTACGAAGATCTTAGCGAAGAAAATAAAACTATATATGAAAAGTTTATAGTTAATATATTTAATGCCTTTGGTCTTGAGGGTAGAGCAACCCTAGTGCCAAAAGCAATATATTATGCACAAGAACTCAACTATTTAGCAAAAGAAGATTTGGAAGATGATAGTTATATCGTAGTTGCAAAAACAATTTCTTCAATTGATAAAATTGGATTTAAAGTCCGAAAGTATGACTATGATTATAAAGAATATAAGCACTTAGATATTCTTGAAATTGAAAGAATATATTATTTTAGGTTTGAGTATGAACTTGATGGAGATAAAAGATGGCTGCATATTACTGAAAACGGAGAAACGTGGTACTAAATAAAAACCTTCCTAGTATTCTAGGAGGTTTTTTAACTTAGTACGAATTTCGTACCACCCATTTCGCAAAAGGGTAACTTTGCGAAATAAAGTCATTTTAAAATTAATAATATACGTTCTTTTATCAAAGAACTAAAACTAAAAAAAGGCTTAAACCCTTTAATATCAATGGTTTGAGCCTACTATATATAATTTTTATTACATATATTAGGAATATAATATCCGTGTACTACTTATATGTTTTTGTTATATTACATACCTTAAACCCTTTATTATATTTATTACAAAATTCTAAAATGGCAAGGCTTATTAAATCTTGTTTTTTTATCCCCTGGTACTGGCTGCATACTTCATTAAATAATTGATATATTCCTTCATACATTTTAAAAGATTTGTTTGTTATGGTATCTTTCAATTCACCAGGTAAGTCATTAACATTTATTTGTGGTATTTCTAAAGTATTACCTTTATAATTCTTTAGCATTTCTAAAATATCCCTTTTGTATTTTACAAGTTCAAGAATATCGTCTTCATACTTTTGTACTTCTTTTGTTACACCTTCTTTAAGAGGCTCTTTATCTATACTTTTATCTTTAGGTAATACTTTTGTTATACTTTTGTATGGTTGTTCTACCAAAGTATTACTTTTGACATACTGACGAGAGTCTTTATTGTAACGGTAATCTATTTTTTTAAATCTATCCCTTATAGTTGTTTTGCTCATAGATAAAGATTCACTAATGTTTCTTAAAGTTTCACCCTTTAAAAGTTCACTATTAACATATGCTACTTGATCAATGTATTCTAATTCATCAAATTGCTTTCTATTCATTAAAATCCCTCCTATAATACTTTTGTAATACTTTTATACTTCTATAAATCATATGAAAATCCTTTTTTAATTTAAAAAAATACGTGTATTGTAATGTCACTTTTTAAGTGCTATAATAAAACAATAATAAAACAAGGAGTGATTTTCAATGGATAATGTTAAAACAGGTGAAAAAATAAAAGAATTAAGAATTGCTAAGAATTTAACTCAAAAAGTACTTGCTGAAAAGAGCGAAATATCTCGTTCTAACTTAAATAGAATAGAGATAGGCAAAGTAGAACCAAGAATTGAAACTTTAATGAAAATATCTAAAGTATTAGGTCATGAATTAATTGGTTACCATATGGCTCACAGTAGAAATAATATTACTGAATATGCGGAAAGATTAGGAAAAAAAGAATTTGATATTTTTTACGGTTTAGTGGAACACGTTAGCGGCTACTACTGCGAAAATACCGTTGATCCTAAAGTAATACTAGAAAATGATGGTGACAATTATAAAGATCTAAAAGATTTATTAATTAGTGTTGTAAAAAGTAGATTAGAATATTACTCAAAAGAAGAAAAATAAGAAGGTTATTTTATGAAAAAAGTTCAAAAATGTTTATGGCTAGAAAAAGATTTACATACCATCATAAAAGACAAAGCCAACGACTTGGGTTTATCTGTAACGGCATATATAAAACTTTGTATTCATGAAAAATTAGAAAGGGAGCGAAAAACTTATGGCAATAGATAATTATAAACCAACATTATGGGAAGATTCTATTATGGAGAATTTCCACGATAGTTCATTTGTAGGGGTTATAACAACTCCACCAGTAGAAAAAAAAGGCGAAAAAGTTATTTTTAATAGAATACAACCAGGGGCATGGAAAGATTATACTAAAGGACAAAAAATTGAATGGAGTGACGTGGCGACTACCAAAGTTGAAATGACTTTTCCAGAAGAGAAATATTATGCTTTTATGGTTGACGATTGCGATTCAATACAGTTAAAAGATGATGTGCTTAAATCAGTAACTAAGGAACAATCAGGGGTTTTAGGTGAAGAAATTAATCAAGAGGTAGTAACTTATATAACTGAGAATATTGCAGCAGAAAACATAATAGGAACTGACCTTGAAAAAGAACTTGTAACTAAATCAAATGCTTATGATCTATTGGTTGACCTAAATACAAAGGCTAACAAATTGAAAGTTCCTGTAGGTGGTAGATATTTCATTATATCACCGGATTTCTTAGCATTAATAGCAAAAGATGATAGATTCACAACTCAATATTCAATATTAAAAAATGGAGTTGTAGAAGGTGCAACAGTTAACGGAACAACTTTAATCTGTAAAGCAGATAATCCAGTTGATAAAGTTGTATTAACTCACCCAAGCGGCACCGGTTATGCTATGCAATTAGATGGAGCACCAGAAGCCGTTCGATTAGTTGATTATATTGGTGATGGTGTTAGAGGGCTTGTTAAATATGGTTATACAAAATTAAGAAATGAAAGTTCTTGTATGGCATTTATAAAATATAGTTAAGGAGGAGTAATTCATGGACGAAACTACAGAAAATACTGCAGATGAAACCATAGACACTACAGAAACTACCACAGATGAAACAATCGATGAAACTGTAGATGAAACAATTGAAGAAGAACCTACTCCTACTGGTGACTATACTTTTGATATTAATAAGATGATTGCGGACCAACTCGGAGTATTCCAAAATGATTTTATAACTCAAATAAATGCAGAATATAAAGAAAAATTTGAAAAACTTAAAAAAGATATTGATGATATTGAAAAGAAGAAAAAGAAACTTGCAATAATTGAAGAATTGAAGACAGAGGGATTAGATTCTAGTTTAATTGAGTTTGTTTATGATGATAATATAGAAATTGCAAAACTTAAAATTGCACAAATAAAAAAAATTATAATGATAGGAATAGAACAAGGGATTGAATTAAAATTAAAGACAAGTTCTTACATTCCTGGAGGTTCTTCAGATAATTTAAACGATAATATCGACAAAAATAAACCGAAATATTTTGTTTAAAAAAGCAAAATTAACCAGGTATTTATTTGATTAAATAAAAAATATGACTTATACTAATATTAATAAAATAAAAAAGTCCTCTATTGCCTGGTTAAAATGTTTGCAGCACTTTAATCAGTAAATCAAAAAGGTATCCAAACTACCCTAATGACATTCAAGAGAACTTATAAGTACAAAGGACTTATATATTTATATAGGTCTATTGTATCAAATAAGTATATGAATTTCAAGTCTTTTAGGTGTGTTGAACCTAAAAGGCTTTTTTGTTTTAAATAAATAACAAAAGGATGATAATTCATGGAATACAAAGAAATATTAAACAAATTTGACGTAAGAAAAAGCACCGGGAATAAGGCTCAATGTGTTTGTCCTAATCATAATGACAAACAGGCTAGTTTATCAATTAATTACAATCCACATACAAAAAAAACTCTAGTAACTTGTCAAGCCGGATGTGATACCAAAGATGTTTTAAACAGTGTTGGCTTATCTATAACAGATTTATTTGACAATAAATTAGAAACAAATAGCACAAAGAAAAAAAAATCTAATATAGAAAAAATATATAAATATACAGATTCAAACGGAGAAATATTATTTGAAAAAGTCCGAACTAAGGACAAGCATTTTTTTCAGAGAAGAATTATTGATGGCTCTATAGTTTGGGGATTAGAAGAAGGAGAATATACTGAAACATTTAAAGGATCTAACGAATTTAGTAAAAAAAGTAGAAAGACAAATAAACGATATTTCCCGTTACAAAAACCCACTTTATATAATTTACCTCAAGTAATTGCAGCCGTAAAAAATAACAAATGGGTTTTTATTGTAGAAGGGGAAAAAGATTGTGAAACACTAAAAACAATGGGTCTAGTAGCCACTACAGGCTCTAATGGAGCGGGTAAAGGTAAATGGTTTGATACCTATAGCCAATACTTTAAAGGGGCTACAGTAATCATACTACCGGATAATGATAGGCCTGGTATATCTTTTGGTAACGAAATTAAAAAAAGTATAAAAAAATATGCTTATAGTATTAGATCAATCGTACTTTCTGATATTGAAAAAGGAGATGTAACAGATTGGTGCAGCATAAGGGGAAATAATAGGGATAAATTAATCAAAATAGTTATGGACCAGGAAGAAGAATATTCCCT
>NZ_JBTVVN010000073.1:0-8628 GCF_054819755.1 Clostridium sp. DL1XJH146 | reverse complement strand
ATTGTAATCTAATAGGTAACATCTAGATTTGTTATTTTACATAAATTGGTTCTGTTAGGTTGATGGCTATGCTAGGACCCCCGTGAACAAATAACATTTTATTAATAGTTTGTAAGTTTCTTCATTTTCCGGCACTTCCGTTTAAACTACTTCTTTAACTACTTTATTAACCGCACTTTCTCCCTTGTCCTCTTCTGCGTTACCACAACCTCAAACTAAAAAAGCTAACATCAATACAATCATAACAAAACTACTACTTTATTTTTCATATAATCCTCCTTTTGATTTATTCCTTTTTTATAATAAAATTCTCCTTGTATACTTGTATCCTTATTATTATTCTATTAGAACTGCTCATCTACAACAATATATCAAGGGTCACTACTTATTCTTTAGAAAATAACTGAAGTCACTAATTTTAAGTAAAAAAATAACTTAAGTCATTAAAAAGTAACTTAAATCATAAAATCATAATAACCTCTTTTCTATAAAGTAAGTTCGTCACTAAGATCACTAATGCTAAAAAACAAATTATGAATTAACTGTAAATATTTATTCGTATGCCCTAGTGGTCTTAGTCTGCCTTTAGGCAGACTTGATTTCTAACATTGTAAAAGCTTGTAATTATTCCAATTAATTATAACATAAATTCCTTTTATGATTTTTCATTTTTTTTAATCTCAGCTTTGAATATTATCTTTTAAAATCTCTTCTACAACCAATTTACTTGAAAGTAATACTATAGATGCCCCTGTCCCAGGATGAACGGAACTACCAACAAAATAAAGATTTTCAGTATTAGGTGACTTTAAATGAGGTCTAAAATAATTGGTCTGAGTTAAAGTATGACTTAATCCAAAAGCCGTTCCATAATATGAATTAAATGAAGCTTGCAAATCTTCTGGTGTTAAATAACTTTCATAAATAATATTATCCTCAATATCCTTAAGTCCTTTTATGTTTTTTATTGTATCGATAATCTTTCTTCTAAATAAAGAAATTTCATTTTTACCCCACTTAATTTTATCAAAATATAAATTAGGTACTCATACCATAATATTTAATGACGCTCTATTATTGCAAGCTATTTTTTCATCTATTCTGCTTGGGCAATAAATATATAGAGAAGGTTTTGTAGGTAATTTCCCCTTAAAAATACATTGAATATTTTCTTTAAAATCTTGGTTAATATAAAAATTGTGAACAGAAAGATTTTTATATTTCTTTTTTAACCCTAGATATATTATAAATGTAGAGCATGAGTACTTCATGTTTGAAATACTTTTATCTGTGTATACTCCTTTTGCTTTTTTATCTAAGATTAAATTATTCATGGAATAAGGAAAATCAGCATTGCAAACTATTATATCTCCTTTTTCTACCCCTTTACTTGTTTTTAAACCTATAGCTTTTCCTCCCGATATTAATATTTCTTCTACATTAATATTGGTTTCAATGCTACCCCCTAATTCCATAATAAGTTTTTGTAATGCTAAAATATAACTATACATGCCTCCTTTAATATGCCAAAGTCCATATAACTGTGATATTGTAGGTATCAAAGTATAAATGTTTGGCCCATTATAAGGTGAAATACCAACATAAAAAGCTTGATAGCATATAAATTGTCTCAATTTTTCACTTTTTATGAATTCGGAAACATAGTTATAAGTGGTAGACAATGTTTTAATTTTTAGTGCTTGTGTTAAAGTAAAAGGATTAAAAAAGTCACACATATTTCTAAATGGTTTATTTAAAAAATATTCATCTGCTATAATAAATTTTCCATAACTATCACTAAGAAACTTAAAATACCCAACACTATCCTCCTTAGAAATTGATTCCAGTGTATAAACCAATTTTGTTAAATCAGACGAAAAGTTATAGCAACTTCCATCATTATAATAGACTCTATAATTTGGATCTAATCTTATAAACTCAAGATAATCCTCATATTTTCTACCTGCAAAATCAAATATATCTTTGTAAACATTTGGTGTCATTAAAATAGATGCTGTTAGATCAAAATCAAAATCTTTTGTTTCTCTTATATTAATTTTACCGCCAATTGTTTTTTCTTTTTCATAAACTTTAACTTCATATCCTTTACTTAATAATCTTACAGCTGCTGCCAAGCCTCCAATACCTGCTCCCACTATCAAAACTTTTTTCTTCAATTTGTATTCTACTCCTTTGAATTTATATGTATATACTTTTTATTATTTCATTTTAAAGATAGAATATCCCACAATTTGTTATTCAATTCCATTCTATTTTATATACATTAATTGCAAGTGCTTTTAATCACCTTTTATTAATTACTCAACAACAAAAGTACGAATAAATAAATGACTAAAGTGGAAACTCTATATAAGAGGAGTGATATAATGCAAATTGTTGAGGATAAAATAAAAGAACTTGAAAAAAATTATAAAAACAAGGATTTATCTTATTGGAAGGATTGGAGATGGCAGCTTAAAAATTCAATAACAAAAATTAGTACCTTTGAAAGACTTTTGAATATTAATTTTACCAATGAAGAAAGAGAAAAACTAGAGAAGCTTACCTCAACTTTTCCTCTTTCCATAACTCCATACTATTTATCATTAATTGATACAGATGATTACAAAAACGACCCTATTTTCAAACAGGCTTTTCCTTCTATAAATGAATCCTTGGTAGGAAATCATGACATGACAGACCCTTTGCATGAAGATAAAGATAGTCCAGTTCCAGGTATAACTCATCGTTATCCAGATAGAGTTCTATTTCATATAAGCAATGTTTGTGCAATGTACTGCAGGCATTGTACAAGAAAAAGAAAAGTTGGAGATGTAGATTCAATCCCTAATAGAGATACATTAAAGAAAGGTATAGAATACATAAAAAATACTCCTAAAGTAAGAGATGTTCTGTTATCCGGTGGTGATGCTTTCTTATTAAGCACAGAAAATTTAGATTGGATTTTAACAGAACTTAGGAAAATCCCTCATGTAGAAGTTATTAGAATTGGTTCTAGAATACCTGTAGTACTCCCTTATAGAGTCACAGATAATTTAGTTAATATGTTAAAAAAACATCATCCAATATGGGTTAATACTCATTTTAATCACCCAAGAGAGCTTACAAAATCATCAAAAGAAGCCCTTAGAAAACTTGCAGATGCAGGTATACCTCTTGGCAATCAAAGCGTGCTCCTAGCTGGAATAAATGATTGCCCAGAAATCATAAAAAAGCTCTGTCAACAATTAGTAAAAAATAGGGTTAGGCCATATTATTTATATCAATGCGATTTATCAGAAGGCTTAGCTCATTTTAGAACTCCAGTTTCTAAAGGTATAGAAATTATGGAGCGTATGATTGGACATACAAGTGGATTTGCTGTTCCCACCTATGTAATTGATGCACCAGGTGGAGGAGGTAAAATTAGAGTTATGCCAAATTATCTCATTTCATCTGCACCAAACAAAGTAATTTTAAGAAATTATGAGGGTATAATAACTTCATATAAGGAGCCTGACTCTTATAACTCTCATGATTGTACTAAAGGTTGCGAAGAATGTATGTTACTCAGAAAAACAAATGAAGCTGATGAGTATAAAGCAGTGGGCATAGAAAAACTTTTATTAGAATCTAGTGACACTATTTCACTTATTCCTGAGAATAATAATAGATTACAAAGAAGAGAAGACAATGAATAAAATAGATTACGACAGAACAGAGCAAATAGGAAAATCAATTATTAATCATGGTAAATATAACGATAGGATATATTTAATGAAATTAGATAAGGAAGATTTACCAAATATAATAAATATACTAGATAATCTTGCAAATGAAAATAAATACACTAAAATATTTGTCAAAACACCTCATTATTTAAATAGGGAATTTGTCCAAAATGGATATATCTTAGAAGCCACTATTCCAAACTTTTATAATGAAGAAGCTGAACTTTTTATGGGTAAATATTTTAGTGAAAATAGATTGAATATTAAAAATGAGGATAAAATAAAAGAAATTATTATGTTAGCTAGCTCTAAAGATAAAATTTCAGAACCTATAGAGCTTGGAGAAGGATATACTTTTAGCATTTGCGACGAATCTGATTCAAAACAAATGAGTGAATTATACACAGAAGTATTTGAAACTTATCCTTTCCCTATTAAAGATGAGGAATATTTGAAAAAAACTATGAATGAGAATTTTTATTATTTTGCAATAAAATATAAAGGAAATTTAATCTCCTTAGCTTCAACAGAAATGGATTACTCAACAAAAAGTGTTGAAATGACTGATTTTGCAACACACCCTGATTTTAGAGGTAATGGATTTAGTTTATTCTTATTAAATAAGATGGAAGAATCGATGAGAAAAGAAAATTTTAAGGTAGCATATACAATAGCAAGATCTCTATCCTATGGAATGAATATAACTTTCTCTAAACTAGGTTATAATTTTTGTGGTACTCTTATTAACAACACTAATATATATGGTAATTTAGAAAGCATGAATGTTTGGAGTAAGCAATTGTTGAACAATAGTTGAGCAATCGTTAAACCATAATTGCCATTCATGAACACCTGGTATTTCCCTATACTCAAAAGGTATATCTAAGGATTCTAAGCAATTCTTAAATGCCACACTTGCTTCGCAGATGAAATCTTCAGTACTACAGCAATACCCATATCATTTGCGTATCACTCAATAGATGTTAACCGTTGCCATATACTTATGCATTAAATCCAAACCATAATTACAATTATATAATGCCATAATATTCCTCAACTTTTTTTCAATTTTTTCTTCATCATCCCAAAAGAGCTCCAACATATCATCAGATAAATCCTTTGCTTTCTTTAAAACCTTGCTAATTAGCAAGGTTTTATCAAAAATCTGAACATTATATTATAATGCTGAATTAAGGATTAATAATCTCTAAAGCTACCCTTTCTAGCTGCCATAATTTATTTTTCATTAACCAATTGCCTATTTCATAATTACCTTCACTAGTTTTAATTATTACCTTTTTGCTTTCAAATGAAATATCATTTATTGCAGAATTCGACAATCTCTTTTTACCAATAATAGTATTTTTATCTCCTATAACTAGAGACTTCCTTCTAAACACATAACTAATAATTACAAAAATAAAGATACCTATACTAATAACAACTGGATTATCCGTTTTTATAAGTAAAATTTGTGATAATGCAATGCCTACCCATATTGCAAAATCCATTATTCTATCTACATTTTTACTAAATGTCCTAAATACTATTGTTTCATATATTTCCATAGCTTGCCTCGGGAAACTATATGAATACACTTCTCCATACATTGGTAAAAAGGCAACCAAAAATACTGGATTAATAAATATTTTATTATTAAGAGTTTCTTCAAATAGTAAATTTAAATACATTAAATACATTAACGGTAAAAGAATAAGACCTATTTTAAAATATTCCATTCTATAATATTTATCTGGATTATACTTCATTAATATCACCTCTAATTTATATATTTCTTCATTTTATTCCAACTTCCTCTATATCTATATAAAAGTAAAGGATTCAAAATAACTCATATACATGAAAATCCGGTGTGGGGAAAAGAAGTAGTAACTTATATAGTAATTGATTATCCTGATGTTAAGTTTAAAAGAACAGCACCAAGAAAAGATGCAGATATAGCTTGGAACTAATTCAAATTAATTTTGCATAGTACAAAAGACTTTTTAATTTGCTATTAAATATAAGAATATTTTATTGCACTCCTATTAATAATAATAAAGAACTAAAATAAAAAGGAGGATATATAATGGCAAAGGATAGTCAAATAGATAAAAAATCAGTTAGAGCTGAGAAATGCAATCATCAAACTTCTTTAGCAAGTGAGGAAGGTAAAAATAATAACAGAACTATGAAAAGGCATTCTTTAGAAAGGCAAGGAACTCAAAGTCAACACATCAATAATCAGGGTTGATAGTAAATTACTCACTTATAACTTCTATCAAAAGCATAATTACTAATGTGAACTACCCTCCACTTACTTTGTTGAAGTGGGGGCTTCTTGGTCAATACTCCTAACAGAGCAAGTTTACCCATGCTAACAAGGTCGCACCGACCTCTGATTATTACTAAAATTATATAGCTAATTTCAGTAGATTTATTCCTGCATTTATATCTCTATCATGATGTGATCCACATTTCGGACAAGTCCATTCTCTGAGTTTTAGGTCTTTTACCTCTTTATTTTTATAACCACAATTAGAACATAATTGGCTACTTGCATAATCAGATGGCGCAACTACTATTGTTCTTCCATACCACTGGGCTTTATATTCTAACATTCTTCTGAACTCAAACCATGATACTTCGCTTATTGCCTTTGCTAAATTGCTATTTTATTTTCTATCTTTGGCAACTTTATATTTTCAGCATCAACTAGTATAGAAATAAAATACTTATTACCCCATGTTTTTGATATAGTACAACTTTTTATTAAGCTATCGAAGTCACTATGCTGTTTTATTTTAATCATAGATTTTAATTTTGGGATCTTAATATGTCTATTCTCAATAGCTACAGTTCCATTTTAATTATTAGTTGTATAACTATAATAATTAGATTTTTGGCTCTTAAATTTAGGAAACCCATTTAATATCTAAATCCTTATTTTCTTCATATGATTTTATTCTATCTTCTAACATTTTGTTATATATAAATCTAGTGCAACCAAATGTTTTAGCTAAATATAATCTTTGCTTTGAATTTGGATATATTCTATATTTCTAAGCTTTTAGCAACTCCTTCACCTCATTTCTTTCCTTGATCTTGAATATATTTCTTTATTACTTCTCTTCTGTATTTCACCACTAATACAAGATGGTAATTCAATAAGAAGACTGAATGATTATTTGTATCTAATTTCATTTATATCACCTATTTATATTATTTACTACTGAGTATATTTTTATGCAAAATAATAGTACAAATAAGTTGTTTTTACGCATTTATCTCCATCCTACTTTGTTGAGGGTGGAGACTTCTGCTAGCTACGTTAAAATATAAGAATGAGTAGATATTGATTGTTTTATTACTGTTTCATTTATAAACTCACCCTCATGCATATAATCATAAGCATCGTATATGCAAAGTAAGGATAAATTAGTGCTTTTTAAGGCTTCGCTTAAATTTATTTCCCAATCTAAAAAATCTTTTTGTGAAGTAGTTTGAATAGCATAAGTAGGTTGTCCAATCCATCTGACCCCACTATATTTCTTCACTTCATTTTCTAAAAAAATATTATTAATTTTTTCTTTTAATTCAGGTAATCCTCCAGTACTATTGCACCTTATCAATTCTTCTACAGGTCTAAATTTAATATGTTTAACATCAACATTATTAACTTTTAGAAAAAATAACAATTCACTTTGTAATCTTTTTTCCATAGAAACATAAATAATTTCATTATTATTAATACCTTCTATTATATATAAATACATACTAGCAAAAAGATGTTGATCTCCATAATAATAAAAAACTGAGTGTGTTCCAAATATATTTGTTAAATTCAATCTAGATAAGTTTTTTATATCCTTATTGCATAATACACATTCATATACCAACACATCCAATATCTTACTTAAGTTTATAACTTCTGAATTAAGTAAATTATAATTCTTCTCAGTTATTAGATTATCTAGTTTAACTCTATTTTTTTCTATATTAGCACTCAAATTACACTTGTTACATAAAAAAGACATATCATCACCTCAATATATACTCTCCATATAAAACATTAGCTAGTCAATTATTCCTAAATTTCACCATTATCATACTTAAAATTATAGCATATTTTCAATAAATTTGTATATATTATTAAATATACAAATTTATTCACATATCATAGTACCCTATTTAGTTTTCTTTATCTTATCAATATTAAAAATTTATTTAATTTTAGATATGTGGTATGCTTCTTGAGATTCAATAAACTTAAATCTTCTATGCTAAAATAACCTAAATCTTTTAAATACAAATCTCCTTTTTTAACTGTTTGCTGTAATACAGGAATATATAATTGATATCATTTCATTGTCAAATAATTACTGTAATCTTCTAATTAAATTCTTAGTTTTTTGTTCATATATTAACATACCTTCATTTTAAACAAGCCATAAAATCGTATTTCATGATTTTATGGCTTGTTTTCTAATAATATTTATATTTTACATACTTTAAAGTCTATCTTCTTTCAAATTCTTCTGCTCTAATTAATTAAACTTTGCAATTTGAACAAAGTGTATTTCAAATTTATTATCATTTTTCGACTAAAGTCGGGCGGGATATGACCCCTAGCGATTTATTGATCATTAGCCATTGCATTCTCTCCTAAAGATATCAACTCTGTGTTACTTGAAAAAATTCCAGCAGCAACTTGTAATTGATAAGATTTTGAAACATCCGCTACATCAAACACTATATACCCTGTTTGTTCAATCTTAGGGTTTAATTGATTTAAGAAAAAATCTCCATTATCCTCAATACAATCACCAGCATAAGTATCTGCTGAATATTCTGTTCCATCATCCTCAATTAATGTAAATAGAGCTGTATCTATTGT
>NZ_JBTVVN010000072.1:0-9089 GCF_054819755.1 Clostridium sp. DL1XJH146 | reverse complement strand
AGATAAAAGATAAAAGATAAAAGATAAAAGATAAAAGATAAAAGATAAAAGATAAAAGATAAAAGATAAAAGATAAATGATAAAAAGATTGAAATAAAGATTTTCCGACAGACGGGAGGAAAATCATCCATAATTGTGCATTGTGCATTGTGCATTTATATTATGAATAAATAGTATTGCTTAAAATGAGAGCATTAAAGTATAATATGATTGGTGAAATAATCGGGGAGAGGTGTTTAAGGTGGAAATTAATTGGAAAAAATTGCAGAATGGTACTGATATTCGTGGGGTTGCCCTAGAAGGCGTTGAAGGAGAAAAAGTTAATTTAACAGAAGAAGTTGTGGAGAGAATAGGTGCTGCTTTTGTTACTTGGCTAGGGGATAGAGCAAATAAAAAAGCTACTGATTTGAAAATTGCAGTTGGTATGGACTCAAGATTGTCAGGTCCAATGTTTAAAACAGCAGTAATAGAAGGGATTGCTAAAGGCGGGTGCACAGTTTTTGATTGTGATTTAGCGTCAACACCAGCTATGTTTATGACAACAGTAGTTGAAGGGTATAAATATGATGGTGCTATTATGCTTACAGCAAGTCATCTGCCATTTAATAGAAATGGACTAAAATTCTTTACTAAGGATGGAGGACTTGAAAAAGAGGATATAAAAAAAATATTAACAATTGCTGAAGAAAATAAAACAGAAATAGCTTCTCAAAAAGGTACTGTTAATAATATAGATTTTATTTCAGTGTATTCTCAAATTTTTGTGGATAAAATAAGAGAAGATGTTGGGGCTAAAGAAGATAAAGATAAACCTTTTAAAGGCCTTAAGATAATTGTTGATGCTGGAAATGGAGCAGGTGGATTTTTCGCTAAAAAGGTATTAGAACCATTAGGGGCTGATATTGGTGGAAGTCAGTTTTTAGATCCAGATGGTAATTTTCCAAATCATATACCTAATCCAGAAGTTAAGGAAGCAATGGAATCTATTCAAGAAGCTGTTAAGAAAAATAAGGCTGATTTAGGTATTATATTTGATACTGATGTAGATAGAGCGGCAGTTGTTGACAACGATGGAAAAGCAATAAACAGAAATAGATTAATAGCTTTAATAGGGGCAATAGTTTTAGAGGAACATCCTAATTCTACAATAGTTACGGACTCAGTAACTTCAAAAGGGCTTAAAGAGTTTATTGAAGATAACTTAAATGGCGTACATCATAGATTTAAAAGAGGATATAAGAATGTAATAAATGAATCAATTAGATTAAATAAAGAAGGTGTAGAATCACAGTTAGCTATTGAAACATCTGGACATGGTGCATTAAAAGAAAATTATTTCTTAGATGATGGTGCGTATTTGACAGCAAAGATATTAATAAAAATGGCAAAGATGAAGTTGGAAGAAAACAAAAATATAAAATTATTGATAGAAGATTTGAAAGAGCCAGTTGAATCACAAGAATTTAGAGTAAAGATAAAGAAAGAAGAGTTTGCAGAATATGGATTACAGGTTTTAGAAGATTTAAAAGCATATTCTTCTGTAAATGAAGGATGGACTATTGTTCCTAATAATTATGAAGGTATAAGAGTTGATTTGGATTCTAATAATGGAGATGGATGGTTTTTAGCTAGAATGTCTTTACATGACCCAGTAATGCCAATTAATATCGAGTCTGCTTCAGAAGAAGGAGTTAGAATTGCGGCAGAAAAACTTTATACATTTTTAAAAAAATATGAGTTTTTAGATTTAAATAGCTTTGAAAATTATTTAAAATAAAGTCAGTATAATAAATGAGCTACTATGTTATATTGCGAAATTATTTAATTAATAATATCGTGATATACTATAGTGGCTTTTTTTATCGTTATAGTAGAGGTAAATATATGATATGTATACTATTATAAATAATCTGAAAAGATTTAATTTTGATAATATTTAGAAAATTATCAACAATTATGAAATAAAGGAGTATAATAGGATTTAAGTACAAATATTATAATCCTAGATAAATTTATGTATATAATTCTGAAAAATCTAATAATATGTATAATCCAATTCTATTTTTATTGACATTCATTTTATAATTAATTCTAGTAAAATATTTCAAATCATATAATAATTCTATAGTTTAAAAATCCGACACAATGAGAAATTTAAAATTAAATTTTTAACAAATGATAAAGTATTTGTTTAAAAATTTATGTAAAAATAATACATTAATCGTAAAACAAGTAATAAGGCATTAGATTTTTAACAATAAAGTTTTGAATTCAGTAAGAGTATTAAAAACAAGGGGTGATTATTAGTGGAAGAAAAAAAGTGTTGTTGTGGTAATTGCACGGATCAAAGCAAGATTGAGGAAGTAAAGAATGTTGTTCATCAATTTAAAAATTTAAAAGGGGGATTAATACCAATAATGCATGAAGTCCAAAAAATCTATGGTTTTTTGGAGGAGGAAGCTCTACAAGTTATATCTGAGGAGTTGAAAATTCCTATGGCTGAAATTTATGGAGTCGCTACTTTTTATTCACAGTTTTCATTAGAACCTAAAGGGGAACATATCATAAGAGTTTGTTTAGGTACTGCATGTTATGTAAGGGGATCCCAAGCTGTTTTAGAAAAGATTTGTGGAGAATTGAAAGTTGAAGTTGGAAAAACAACTGAAGATAGGAAATTTACAGTAGAAGCTGCAAGATGTCTTGGAAGCTGTGGACTTGCGCCGGTTATGATGATTGATGACAAAGTTTACGGTGGTTTGCATCCTAATGATGTTGTTAGAATTCTCGAAGAATATAGATAGGGGAGGTGTGTTCTATGAAAAATTTAACTGTAAATGATTTGGCTGATATAAAAGAGAAGAATTTAGATAGAGTAAATCAAAATAAAGATAGAAAAACTACAAGAATAGTAGTTGGTATGGCTACTTGTGGCATAGCCGCTGGAGCAGCACCTGTGTATGAAGCAATAAAGCAAAAAATAGAAGCAATGGGATTAGAAGATGTAGTTGTTGCAAAAACAGGATGCATAGGATTATGTCAATTAGAGCCTATTGTAGAGGTTGTTAAACCGGGGATAGGAAAGGTAACTTATGTAAAGATGACACCTCATAAAGCAAGGCAAGTTATTAAAAAACATGTATTAAATGGAGAAATTGCCGAGGAATATACTATTCATGTTGTAAATAATAAGATTTTAAATGATTTTGATATCATTAATGATTGATAGGGGGGAGATTAATGGAGTTTTATACTTCTCAAGTCTTTATTGTAGATTGTAAAAGCGTAAATACTCAGGATACAAAAAAGATATATAAAACATTTAAGCAACAACTCAGATTACATAATCTAGAGAATGAGGTTGAGGTATTAAAAATAAAATGTGTTGGATTATGTGAGTATGCTCCTTTGGTTATTATTTATCCAGAGGGTACAGTGTATAAAAATATTACTACTAAAGATGTAAAGGATTTAATTGTAGAGCATATTATTAAAGAAAAACCATTAGAAAGATTAATGATAAAGGAAACAGAAGGGGATGGACGAATTCACTCAATTAATTCCTTAGAATTATTTAAAAAGCAAAAAAGAATTGCTTTAAGAAATTGTGGAGTGATTGACCCTGAAAATATAGATGAGTATATAGCTAGAGACGGATATAGCGCTTTAGCAAAAGTTCTCACCAAAATGAAAAAAAATGAGGTTGTTGATTTAATCAAAGATTCAGGGCTAAGAGGCAGAGGTGGCGGAGGCTTTCCTACAGGAGTGAAATGGAGTTTTGCTTCAGCACAAGATAGTGCAGAAAAATATATGATATGTAATGCAGATGAAGGCGATCCGGGAGCTTTTATGGATAGATCTGTATTAGAAGGAGATCCACATGCAGTCCTTGAAGCTATGGCTATAGCTGGATATGCAATAGGAGCTAGCAAAGGTTTTATATATGTAAGAGCAGAGTATCCTTTAGCAGTTGAAAGAATGCAGCTTGCTATAGACCAAGCAAAAGAATATGGTTTGCTTGGTAAGAAAATATTTCAAACTGACTTTGATTTCGATATTGAAATAAGATTAGGAGCAGGTGCTTTTGTTTGTGGAGAAGAAACTGCTTTAATGATGTCAATAGAAGGCAAGAGAGGAATGCCAGTAACAAAACCACCATTTCCTGCTGTTGAAGGCTTGTGGGGAAAACCAACCATTATAAATAATGTTGAAACCTTGGCTAATATTTGTCCTATAATTTTGCAGGGTTCAAAATGGTTTAAGAGTATTGGTACAGAAAAAAGTCCAGGAACAAAAGTTTTTGCTTTAGGTGGGAAAATAAGAAATACTGGGCTTGCAGAAATTCCTATGGGAATGCCATTAAAAGAGGTTATATATGATATTGGTGGTGGTATTCCAAATGGGAAGAAATTTAAAGCAGTTCAAACAGGGGGGCCATCAGGGGGATGTATACCAGCAGAGCACATAGAAACTCCTATAGAATATGATACTTTGGTAGCACTAGGTTCTATGATGGGTTCTGGCGGAATGATTGTCTTAGATGAAGACAATTGTATGGTTGATGTAGCTAGATTCTTCTTAGATTTTACTAAAGATGAGTCCTGTGGTAAGTGTACTCCTTGTAGAATTGGAACAAAAAGATTATTAGAATTACTAGAGAAAATAACTAAGGGTGATGGAGAGAAAGAAGATTTATATAAATTAGAGAAATTAGCTAAGCAGGTGAAGTCTTCTGCTTTATGTGGGCTTGGTCAAACAGCTCCAAATCCAATTATATCTACAATTAAATACTTTGAGGATGAATATATTTCACACATTGAGGATAAAAAATGTTCCGCTAAAGTATGTAAAAATCTATATCAATATATTATTGATACAGAAAAATGTAAGAAATGTGGAATGTGTGTCCGTAACTGCAATGTTGGTGCGATTTCAGGTAAAGTTGGAGAAACACATATTATAGATGGGGATAAATGTATTAAATGTGGTTTCTGCATGGAAGTATGTCCATTCGATGCAATATATAAAGATTAATTAGTAGAGAGGTGAGAATATGGAAAATGTAAAATTGATTATAGATGGAATTGAAGTGGAAGCTGCAAAAGGAACAACTGTCCTTCAAGCAGCAAGAAAGGTAGGAATTGAAATTCCTACATTATGTTTTCTTAAAGAAATCAATGAAGTATCTAGTTGCAGAGTATGTTTAGTAGAAGCGGCACCGAAATTACTTCCTTCATGTACTTTAAAAGTTGCTGAGGGAATGAATATTAAAACAAATTCTCCAAAAGTTAGAGAAGCTAGAAAAACAGTTGTTGAACTTTTGCTTTCTAATCATAAAAGAGAATGTACTACTTGTGTAAGAAATGGTAATTGTGAACTACAAAAGGTAGCAGAAGATTTAAATATTAGAGATATTGAGTATATGGGAGAAGTAACAAAAGGGAAATTAGACATATCCTCAAAATCTATTGTAAGAGATAATGAAAAGTGTATATTGTGTGGAAGATGTATAAGTACTTGTAACGTTGTTCAAACTGTTGGAGCAATACATTTTTCAGGTAGAGGTTTTGAAACCTCTGTAGCACCAGCTTATAATAGACCTTTAGGAGAAAGTATTTGTATAAACTGTGGTCAGTGTATAACAGCTTGTCCGGTTGGAGCTTTATCAGAAAAAGATAGTACAAAAGAAGTTTGGGATGCAATTATTGATGAAGATAAATACGTGGTTGTTCAAACTGCGCCGGCGGTAAGGGCTGCATTAGGTGAAGAATTTGGAATGCCCATAGGTACAAGTGTTACAGGTAAAATGGCTGCTGCTTTAAGAAAGTTAGGTTTTGATTCTATTTTTGATACAAACTTTGCAGCTGATTTAACTATAATGGAAGAAGGAACTGAGCTATTAAAAAGATTAGAAACAGGAGAAAATTTACCTATAATGACTTCCTGCTGTCTAGGGTGGGTTAAATTTGTAGAGCATTATTATCCAGGGTTTATAGATAACCTTTCTACATGCAAATCTCCACAAGAGATGGAGGGGGCTGTTATTAAGTCCTATTTTGCTAGGAAAAAAGGTGTAGATCCAGAGAAAATAGTAGTAGTTTCTGTAATGCCATGTACTGCTAAAAAGTATGAAAGTGCAAGAGAGGAATTATCAAATAAAAACCTTCAAGATGTAGATATATCAATTACAACTCGTGAACTTGCGAATATGATTAAAGAAGCAAGTATAGATTTTGTTAACTTGAAAGATGAGGAATTTGATAATCCACTTGGCGAATCTACTGGAGCGGCTGTAATATTTGGTGTAACAGGAGGAGTTGCAGAAGCAGCTTTAAGAACCGTTTTTGAAGTTGTATCCAATGAAAAACTTGAAAAGGTAGAATTTGAAGCTGTACGTGGACTTGAGGGGATTAAAGAAAATAAAGTTATGCTTCCAGATGGTAGAGAAATAAGTACAGCTGTTGTACATGGACTTTCAAATGCAAGAAAAGTATTAGATGATATGAAAGCTGGTAAAAAACAATATCACTTCATAGAAGTAATGGCTTGTCCAGGTGGATGTATAAACGGTGGAGGTCAACCAATAGTTAATTCAAAATTACAGGAAAAAGTAGATGTAAAAAAAGAAAGAACAAATGCAATCTATTGTGAAGATGAAAGTAAAGTAATAAGAAAATCTCATGAAAATCCATATATAAAAGTTCTTTATGAAGAATTCTTAGGAGAACCAAATTCACATAAAGCACATGAGTTATTGCATACTCATTATGTTAAGAGAGGATTGTTTGGTAAGAAATAAGAGGCGATCCTATTGGTGGGCACTAAATTGAGTTTAACTGTGGAAACTCTGTAATAATTATTTAAAAAGATATTAGATTAAATAACAGTATTTACATAAATGTAAATGCTGTTATTTTTTTATTATATAGGAAAATATATTTTTTCTTTCCTATACAATAAAAAATGAAGGGGTGCAGGGGAAGAATTCACAGCTTCTTTTAGGAGGTTGCTCAGGTGTGTTTGCGTCGTCAAAGGGAATCCCGCTGGCATGGCAGGTGTTTGTTTACAAACATTGAGAATACTAAGGTTTCCTAGCGAAGTAGCTTCACTGTCTTTTTATTGAAATAAATGGGTTTGATAGTATAAAATATAACTAAATCATAAAAAAACAATTATCCTGTAACGAAATCACTAAAAAACGGATATATATTATAGGAGGTGAAATGGTGCATAATATTGATGAAATCTATAGAGAGCAATCCCAAACTGTATATCGATTTTTATATAGTTATACACACGATGCAGATTTATCAGAAGAACTAACGCAAGAAACTTTTTATAGGGCTATGAAATCAATTAATAAGTATAATGGGAAATGTAAAATTTCAGTTTGGCTTTGTCAGATTGCAAAGCATATTCTTTATCAAGAATGGAATAAAAAAAATAAAAACAAGACAATAGCAATTGATGATAATTTTGAAGCAAGTACATATTCTACAGAAGAATTAATTATTTCTCACGAAAATAAAAAAGATATCTATAAAATGATACAAGCCTTAAACAACACTACAAGAGAAGTTATGTACTTAAGACTTACGGGAGATTTGAGCTTCAAAGAAATAGGTGAAATACTAGGAAAAACGGAGAATTGGGCTAGAGTTACTTTTTACAGAGGGAAATCAAAAATTATAAGGAGGATAGAAGATGAAGAATAATTTATCATGTAATACAGTTCAGGATTTGTTACCTATATATTTAGATGGACTTGCAAGTAAAGAAACAACAGAATATGTAGAAAATCATTTGAAGGAATGTAAGTTATGTCAAAATGAATATAAAAAGTTATGTGAACTTACTGAAAAAAATCAGGAAATTTCTTCTAAGGAGACAGCAACAATAAAAAGCTTGCAAAAGAAGATAAAGACAACGCTAATTACTATTATTATACTTGGAGTATTTTTAGTAAGTATAGATATGTATAGTTTATTTACAGAGGATACATATCATATTGTTAGAGTTGTGGATATATTATCGGTACTTCCAATATATATATTTATAGATTTTGTACCTTTATTTGCAATATTTGTTGCTTTAATCTGGAGGAAGACTAGTACTAAAACACAAAAAAAGTTTTGGCCTAATGTGTGGGTTTCTTTTTTGATAATATGTATGGTTGGCAAAGGAATTTTTTCTATAAGAAACTTTGTAGCATTATTAATGAAACAGTCAATAGGGAGGTTTTAAGATGAAGGATACTATTTCATGCGAAATTGTTAAAGATTTACTTCCAAATTGCATAGAAGATATAGTTAGTAAAGATAGTAAAAAGCTAGTATCAGAGCATTTAAAGAATTGCGACTGTTGCAAAAAAGAATGGGAAAATATGAATAGTTTAATGGAAGGAAAACCTGTTGGAAAAATAAAGATTAATTACTTAAAAAGAATTCATAATAAAGCTAAGACTATTTTATTTATATGTTTGGCATTAACTGTTTTCTCAAGTATAATTTCAATATTTCTTACTGACACAAATTGTGATGAAGCAATACTTACATTGGTATTTACCTTGTTTGCTTTAACCATAATTATAGTTAAATTATTGCCTTTGTTTGGATTAGTATTAAGTTTTTGGTTGTTTATAAGGACTAAGAAAAAATGGGCGAAAATTATTTGGCTTATTATTTTAGTTTTGTTTACCTTTATTTGTCTGTATTTGTATATTATTCGTATATAAATTTGCGAGCAATATAGTTACTTATGGATTTTAACGTAGCTAGCAGAAGTCTCCACCCTCAACAAAGTAGGATGGAGATGAATGCGTAAAAACAACTTATTTGTGCTATTATTTTGCATAAAAATATACTCAGTAGTAAATAATATAAATAGGTAATATAAATGAAATTAGATACAAATAATCATTCAGTATTCTTATTGAATTACCATCTTGTATTAGTGGTGAAATATAGAAGATAAGTGATAAAGAAATATATTCAAGATTAAGGAAAGAAATGAGGAGAAGGAGTTGCTAAAAGCTTACAAATATAGAATATATCCGAATTCAAAGCAAAGATTATATCTAGCTAAAACATTTG
>NZ_JBTVVN010000071.1:0-9466 GCF_054819755.1 Clostridium sp. DL1XJH146 | reverse complement strand
AGATCACCTCTAGGGTTTCACTAAAACCCTAGAGGCCCAAATAGCAAGCTTAAATTATAAGGATTTTAGAACACTATTACAAAAAGCAAGTCTGCCTTGTCCGTTCCATTCCCAAGGCGGACTAACACCCTCGGGGTTATTAATAAATATTTACAAATCAAACAAAATATTCATTACCATCGAGGGTATTTGTGAGGAGACATAGTACACGAATTTGATAGTAGTGTTTGACTGTGAGCAAGCTCGCCCTAAGGCTCACTACTTACTCAGAGGTCCAAATTACTAATGATAATATAAAATCTAAATCACACCTCATTCTCCACTAGATAAACCTCATTAAAATCAAGTCCATAAACCATGTATACCAGATTATCAATTTTTGTTTGGTGGGATACAATATCTTTCCTATTTATAATAGAGGCATCAATTTTTATAACCTCTTTAATAATCTGTTTAGCAGTGGATTCTTCAAAAGCTATAGGAATATTTTTTAGTTGATTAGCATTAATATTGAAGTATCCTCCACTTAGTGAATTGGATCTATAATAATGACTATAGAAGAATGAAATAAGTTTACTATTCAAGAGTGCTAGAATATACTGTAAATCGATTTCGCTATTCATGATAATACTTGTGGATTTACCAGCTAGATATTGACCATTATCATAATAACATTCAAGTTCTTTGCACATACCTGCTACTATGATTTTCTCTGAATTAGCTTCGGTACTTCTTATGTTATTAAGCTGCTGTATGTCATTGGTATATGCTACTGGTTTTAAATAAGAATTTTTTATATATCTTGCAGGCTTAATGCCCCATAAACTTTTATATTTATCTATAGTTCCAGTATTAATAAACTTTTTGAATGGTTTTTCATTTTCTGCTACATTATCTAAACTAATTAAGAATTCTTTGATTTTATAAGCCTCAGCCACGGTGGCAGCTTCTTTTACTGTAGCTATTTTTTCTAGTAACGTAAATCTAAGCATTTTTTCAAGAATGTTGATTATTAAAGTATCTTTTACGAAATACCTGTTCCAGTTGATATCCCTATACATAATTTTGGGACTAATAATATTTTCAATCCATTTATCATTTGATTTATCAAATAATTGAATACTTACAGGCGTTTTTTTTCGGCTTTTTTTTATTGAAAATATTATAGGATATACATTTGCATCATCAAATACTTTAATCTCGGAATAATCTCTAAATTGTAAAATAGTATATTGAGATATAATTTTACGTATTTGTTGTGAATAGCTGGCACCAATTAGTTTATTTGGTACTATGTAACACAATATGCCATTATTTTTTAGAATATTTAATCCCTTTTCAATAAATGGGATGAACATATCCCAGTTGCCTTTTGCAGATTTATAATGCTTTTTACAAAACTTTCTTACATCGGGGAGGTTTCTAGTCATTTGTTCGGAATCAATATAAGGAGGATTCCCTATAACTATATCAAAACCACCTTTAGATATAACATCTTTAAACTTATTGTTACAGATTAGGTTTTTATCATCCTCATTTGAATCATCATATACGATAGAATCTCTACAAATAATATTATCATCTAAAGTTGCAAGACATTTTTCTTTGTTAGCAGTTAATAACCATAGAGATAATCTTGTAATATCTATACTTTCCTTATTGATATCAATACCAAATATATTATTTTGTAGTATGTTTTTATCCAACTCTTTATAAATATCGGTATCTATATTGAAATATTTTTCTTGTCCATCATATAAGTTATAAATTTCTGTGTTTACTTTTTTTGATTCATTATATAGAAATGAGAAAGCTTGATTTAAAAATGCACCACTGCCGCAACTAATATCTATTACTTTAATATTTATTAGTACTTTTCGATAGTTTTCCCAAAACTCTAAATTTATCTTATATTTTTTTACTATAACATCATTTGTGGTTTCTTTTTTATGATATCTATAGTTATTTGTGATTAGTTTAAGAGCTTTAAATTTTTCTTCATCTGATAGTGTTGGGAGCTTGTAATATCCCAAATCTGTTTTTCTATCGTCTAGCCATTTACTTAAAGCTTGATGTATTATAAATTGTGTTATACATACAGGAGTGTAATAAATTCCTTCTTTTTTTCGAATATTAACTTCAGATGAATTGCTTTTGTTTCTGTAGTAATTCTTTAAGTACTCAATATCTGTTATTCCTTGCTCAAAGATATGACCAAGTATATTTGTATTTAAATCAGAAGAAAAATTAATGCTTATTATTTTTTTGAGCGATTTCAGAATATTATCAGAAATATTAAGATTATCAAGGAGTGGATCTTTTTTGAATAATCCTCCGTTGAATTTATGAATGTTAACCCTAGTATTGCCTATATCTATGGCATTAAATAGCAATTTTAAATCATCCCATAAAGGATTAAATGATGGTTGGGTTGGACTGAAAATTCTATTTAAAATATCATGAGGCAATAGTTCTTCCGGTGAATCTTTGCAAAAGCATATAAATATAATTCTGTCTAATATCTTCTGGGTTTTTTCAATCGCTATGATAGGGTCAATATTATCATTATTGTTAATGATATCTTCTAAAAGGTTTTGTCTGATGGTTTTAAAAGTTTTATAGAAGTTTTTCGTAATATTTTGTTCTTCTTGTATATTTAATGTATATAGTTCATCTATTCTAGAATTAGTGGATTTGCTGATGAGGTTATCTTTGTTTAGAATATAATAAAATCTTAAAAACTCTGTTTCATCTGTTAGATATTTCATATTGAACTGTTGATAAGCTAATTGATTAGAGGCATGGTAGAGTCTTATCTCAATAAAGTTAGATACAATAACCCATTTGCATCTGCTACCATATTTGGGTGCGTAACTAAATGCTTGCTCAATAGGAGTTCTGTTGTCATTCAATCGTTTTTGCTTTACATCTAAATCACAATAAGCATCTTTTAATTCTATAACAACTTGGACATCTCGGTCACAACTGTTGAAATATCCTAAAGTGGCATCTGGTTTACTTCCATCTAGTTTTGTTGATTGTTCTGGGATCATAAAAAAATCACTATTAAATGGTAAACTTTTATAGCCTAGTATTTTATCAAAAATATTAACCAGAAAAGTACTTTGTAGTTCTTTTTCGGAGAATTTATAAATGCTTTTATCGTTAATTCCTGTGTTCCAATTTTTTATTATGGAGAGCTTATCAGAAATTTTAGGTATTTTGTTAATATCGTATTTATCTAATAGTTTGTTTAAATAATTTTGATCAAAAATAGTATTATCATTCATTATATTACCTCAATAATTGTTTATATATAGGTATGATTTAAAATGAAAAATAATAACTGCATATATACATCTAACTCCTTTAAGAAGTAATAGTTTGAAAAGTCAAATGATAAGGTATAGTGATAGCAAGTGGTTCAAAGGAGTTTGTCCCACAAGAGTACCAGGTACTTTCCGAATTATGTAGATAATTTAGAACTTGTACAAAAAAATTAGAAAAAATCCATTAAATTATTTTATTAATTATAATGAATTAAGTTTACAGTCTTTATGACATGTTAATACTTCCAGATGGAGGTGTTGATATGTCTTTTAAAGTTTCATGGAAATTACATGTAATTTCTTTTGTTTTTACTTTAACAGTTTGTTTGCTACTACAGGATAGTATTGATAGTTTATTTATAAGCTTGATATATCATAAAATAATAATAAATATTACAGGAAACATTTTAGTAAATTTTTGTATTTTTATTATTGTAATTTTTGTGCCAATAACTGTAGTTCATGAATTATTACATGGAGCGGCATATAAATTATTTGGTGGGAAAGTTAAATATGGTTTTAAATTTATTTATGCATATGCTCAGGAGATTTCGGGGATGGCATTAGATAGGACCCGATTTGATATAGTTTTACTAGTCCCTGTAACTTTTATTACAATTGGATCTGCATTTATTCCAGGAAGTATTGGTGATATTGTGTTTCTTCTAAATCTAGTAGGGAGCACAGGAGATTTATTGATGGCTCTTTATCTTTGCAGAGGTAATGAGAATAGTTATATTATTGAGAGGGAGTATGGTTTTGATATGATTGATATTTTTAAGGATGGGGTAGATGAATAAAAGTTTATTCAATTAGCTATAGATATAAGTAAAATAGTTACTTGTATTCATAGCTGAGTAGGTGTATATATCTTAATATTTCTTTTGTAAAAGAAGTTAAATCATCTTCAGACATTTTATTTGTGTTATAACCATAATAAGATGTAAATAGTGGTTTTTTAAGTATAGATTGCATAGCGTCTTCTATATTGTTTAATTCAATTTCCTCATAAGGTAAATAATGATTGCTTTTTTCCCAACCCATAAGATTAGCAGGAGTAATTTCTAAAGCACTTGCTAACATTTCTAATTTATCAACAGGTAAGTTATTAATAAATCCAGTTTTATATCGTTGAAGAGTAGATTTGTTTATACCAGTTTTATCAGAAAGAGCTTGTAATGAAAGTCCTAAAAATAATCTTCTTTTTCTTATTCTTTCCATAATTTCTTGAGTTATTTTGCTATTCATTACAAAACCTCCTTTATATGTAAATTATAACATTTTGATTTAAAATTGTGTATTTTCTTTGTGTAAATTTTAGATGAAAGGTGAACTAGAGTATTAAAAAGAAAACAGAAAAAACTGAATAGTTTTAGGGATTAAAGTGGATCTATCGGAAGAAAATATTTTAATGAATACATTAAATGAAAAGGTAGATTTTTTTACAACCTCATTTTCTCACAGGCATTCCTTTAGGGTCTGAATCAGCTTGTAAAAAATCTTTGAATTAAGCAACGGAAGGACAAGCCATTAAAAGTGTTACTGAGAGTTGTTATTAATGATTTTGGCTTTATAGAAGTTAATATTTAACTAGGTTCACTATTTTCTATACTGACCATATTTTACCATACACAAGTCTATGCTAAAAAAGTTTACAAATTTTAAGACATATAATACTTCCAATAGAAGTGATGATAGGTCTTTTATATTTTCTTGCAAGACACAAAAAATTTCTTAAACAATTTAAAATGATATAAAAAAATTGAAAAAAAAGCACATCTAAATTTATGTGCTTTTTTATGTGTAAGAATAACATATACTTTTATTTATTAGAAATTTGATTATTGCTTGTTTTATGGGGTAATAGGAAGTCTATTCTAACATATAATTAATTTTTTTAATAACGACATGGTTATACAAAATTTTTACTGTTTAAGATATATAATTATATTGATTATAAAAAATATAATTAAAAGAAAATCGATTAAAATAAAATGTTAGATATATTAGTATTTTATTTTAACATGAGTTAGTTTAGAGCATATGGAGTTTATTATGTTCTAATAGGAGGGGGATAAAATGTATTGTGTAAAATGTGGTACAAAGAGTCATCATGGAGATAAGTTTTGTTTTAACTGTGGAGCTAAATTAGTAAGTGTGAATAATGACACGCAAAATATTGATATTCATAATACGAGTAATAGCAATGCTGATGCTTCTATTGATAAGGTAACTAGAAGAGTAGATATTTTTCAAAATTGTAATGAAATAAAATTTGGAGGAGCAACTGATAAATTTGCCTACGATATTGTTTTTAAGAATGAATATAATATGCCTATAATCTATGCTAAGTCAAGTGCTGGATTCGTAAATCATGATTTTAGCTTTTCTAAAGATGAACAAGGAAATGAAGTTATTATGACTACAAAATCAGATAAAAGTTCGGGTGACCCACTTTATAAAGCATATGATGTTAATCAGAAATTTATTGGTGAAGCAACAATCAATGGATACTTAAAATCAATGGTTAAGGTAAATATCAATATAAAAAATATAGATGGGATAGAATATTCAATTACAGAAGAGTTAAGAGGAGCTAAAAAGGCAAGCAAAATGATGTCAATGGTTGTTCCTGATTATGGCATAGGTAAACTTATAGATTCTAGGACTGGTGATATGATAATTAAAAAAGAGAATATTAACATTGGAATCATTAAGTCTAAAAGGGGTGCTACATATAACACATATACAGTATTAAATGTTATGGAATTAAAAAAACATATAGATGTAAGATTATTAATATTAGCTTTAGTATTAAAAATAACAACTAATAAATAGGGAGTGTTAGTATGTTTTGTCCAAATTGTGGAACAAAAATATATGAAAATGCAAAGTTTTGTGCTAATTGCGGATACAATATAAAAAATTCAGATATGGAAAGTAATGACATAGAAATAAAAGAAAGTGATTATAATAGAAATAATAATATTAAATTAGAAGAATTTAACAATAAAAGCAGTAATGAAGTAGAAAATAAATCAAGTAAACTACATATAGATAATTGTAGTGAAATTATAAAAGAAACAAATAAAAATGATGATAATATAATTAAAAAAAACGATAACAATGTAAAGAATAATGATAAATTAAATAAAGTGAGTAGTCATGAGAAAAATTTTGTAGTAAACAATTCGCAGCATCAATTAACTCCAATTGATAATAAAAAGTATAAGAATAGAAAAAACAAGAAGTTTTTGAGATTTTTTTTAATAGGCTTATTAATATTTTTATCAATTTCTTTGATTTCATATAAAAGTATGCAACTAATATACAACAAGATAAGTTATGAGGATCTAAATAATTATATTCAGGATAATAAATATGATAAATTGTATAGTTATATAGATTTTTATTATGATAATGAAGAAAAACAAGAATTAGTAAGAGAAGCAGTTTCTTTAATTCTTAGTAATGGGAAAGATGAAGAAATCTTAAGACTTGAAAATCTATTTTTTGATAAGTATGAGTCTAACGAATATGTATCTGGTGATATACTGATAAAGACATTTAATGAGCATAATAGAGTATTCAAATCTTTAGATAGATTTATTAAGGTAATAGAAAATGGTGAAAATGAAAATATAGAAGAAATAATTATAATGTTAAGTAGATATGAAGAGGATAAGTTAATTGAAAAAGTTAAGTTACTTATGGAAACAGCACTTAATAATGATGATATTGATAGTGCTAATAGAATATTAATGATATTCAATAAAGTGGGAACTATAACAGATGAGAATATGGAAATGATTATACTTGCTTTTAATCAATTAAATGAGATGGAAGATACAATAACAAGTAAATCTATTGAATTAAGCGAGATTAGAAACAAAATTAATAATACCAATGGAGATGTTCCAAAAGCAAAAACAAAAAAAATACGAGTATTTGTTAGACAATACATTGATGATAATAAATACTATATTATATTTCCCGAAGATAGTGAGATATTAGGAGAGTTACCTACTGGAGATGATGCGATATTAAAATCTACTGTTACTGAATTTGAAACAATGGGTTGGTATGATGCATATACAGAAATTATTGGAACAGAAGAAATGGAATTTGAAGCCTTAATAGGTGATTTTAAAAGTACAAAAGAAGTGAACGTTTATAAGGAGATATCTGAACAACAATTTTTATTATCAAAAAAGTATAATAATTTAAAAAATGAGGCAAATGATATTGAGGACTATATAGATGGTTTAAATGAAAGCATAGTGTTATTCAAAGAGTCAATTATTGAACAGTTAACTTATGAGAATATACTTCAAGAGACTAATGCTAATCTCAGTGATAATAGTATTGTAAATGAAAATAAATTAATAAATGAAGATAATAATGATAGTTTAATAATATATGAAGATCCATTTAGTGAAGAAGTATACTTTGAATATCCAGATAACTTAAATGCGCATGTGGAAAGTTATATTAGTGGTACTACATTTTATGATTCTTCAGGGAATTTATTATGGTATTATCCACTTGAAGCGGTTTTACCACAGAATAAAAATTATTACAGAAGCTATCTTGAGGAACAATATTATAAAGTAGAACAAGTTAATGTAGAAGGGGCTGATAGTGCCTACAGATGTATAAACGGAACTGAAAAGTCAGATACAACAACATTAGTTGTATTTGCAAATGACAAAGCTTATTGTTTAGGATTAGAACTCACAAATTATGAGGTTTTAAGTCAAGATGAAGAAAAAAACTTAAGAAATTCATTTGAAATAATGGCAGAAAGCTTTCGATTAAATAATGATTTATTAGTTAATGAAGAATCTTCTATTACAGAAGGTAGCCCTGATTACGTTATATGGGATAGAGTAAGAGCATCATCAATATTAGAAGCAAGTTCTAGCACTTATGTTGCTGAAAATGTATTGGATTGGGATTCAAGCACAGCATGGGTTGAAGGGGATAAAGCTGATGGGGAAGGCGAGTGGATTAAATTAGAATGTGATCATGAAATTGAATTTAATGTAATTAGTATTATGAATGGATATAATAAATCGGAAGATATCTATTACAAAAATAATAGAGTAAAGACGATAGAAATTGAGTTATCAGATGGATCTAAAACTACAATAGATTTAAGTGATGAATTTGGTTGCTATAATTATATAACATTTGATAATACTATTAAAACTAAGTCTATAAAAATAAGTATTTTAGATGTATATTATGGTACTAAATACTCAGATACATGTATTTCGAGTATTGAAGTGTATTAGTAATTAGTAACCATAAATTTAATTATTTACGTAATTTAATTTATGGAAATACCTTACTGATGTGAAATTTGCAAGCTCAAATTTAAGGGTTCACAAGCACATCAGATGTCGAATTATATCCGGGCACAAGTACAACTAAAGCAACTGAGGTCATTGCATGTCCTCAGCAAGCCCCTCGGGCATAAACAATTTTCTGTGAACATTGATTAAATAATGCATAAATTTTATAGTTTAGGATTGTATTTAGCAAGCTCACCCAAAGGGTTTCATCAAAAACCATGGGGTCAATTATTATAAGGAATAGGTAGATATATAATTTAGATAAGATAGTATAAGAAACAGTGTTAGAGCCTATAGGAGAGAAGAAATATATAGTTTTTTTATTGAAGCAAATTAAATTTAGCTATCAACAATTTTTAAGTTTTGTTGATAGACTATTAGGAAGAAATCAAATTAATGAATTATCTTTCTTACTAATATAGTGGTTTACTATATAGCAAGCTCAACTTAAGGAGCTTAGAGCGCTATCACAAAAAGAGCAACCAATAAATGAATTACTAACGTCATCCATTTATTGGAAGTACCCTCGAGGGTCATGAACAATTTGTTAATGATTCACAAATTTAAGAAGTTATCTTAAATAAATTCAAACCCTAAATAATTCAGCCTCACAACTTTGAGACTGAATTATTTTTATATACAGATCTATTTGAAACACCTCTCATATAAGCAAGTGAGCCAGCTAGCTGCATCACTAGGAGCACCGCATAGCCATCAACCTAAGAATACAATTTTATTCCAATGCTTGATGGCTATTTTAATTTATACAATTGGAAATTA
>NZ_JBTVVN010000070.1:0-12362 GCF_054819755.1 Clostridium sp. DL1XJH146 | reverse complement strand
AAAACCGCATGCACGGTTTGATGAGGGGAAAGAGGCGAGAGCCTCCGACCTACTCTACCAATGCACAATGCACAATTGTGGATGATTTTGCTGCGCAAAATCTTTATTTATGTAAAATATATGAAGTATAAGAAAAATATTAGGTTACATAAGAAGGGTGATTTCCACAAATGGTGGAAATCACCTAATTTTTATATAAGTAAATAAAGTAGTTTAGTTCTAAAAATTTTGGCTATAATTAGTTATTTTGTTTTTTAATTAGGAATAGTACTCCACCTATAAGCATTGTAAATCCTAAAATTAGAAGTAAACTAAAATCAATAGGAGATCCTGTTTTTGGTAATTCTGAAGAAGTTTCTGCTATGAAGTATTCAGAGCAATGGGCAGTTTTATAAGACATATAACCATCAGAATCTACTTTTACATTTGCTTCAATGATTTCGTAAGTATCTTTATCAGGATAGTATCTATATACATTAATAGTTTTACCAGACCAATCTTTTCCTACGAATACTTTTACAGTACACATACCAGGAAGAGCACCATCATAATTGTATGAAAATGCGAATACAGGAGTATCTTTTCCGGTTTTTTCTTTAACTTTACTTTGAATTCCTTCAGCTACCTTTGTTTCAACTGGTTTTAGTGATAAATCTAAATCTTTGATTGCTTCAAGTGATTTTTCATCAATATCTTTACCATTAAATGACCACTCAATACCTTCTTTTTCGAAGGATAAATTAATATTTTTTCCTTTTATTGCTTCAAAATAATCCTTGGAAACTTTTGCTGTGTTTTTAATGCTTATTTGCAAAGTTGTTCCTTCAGGGATTTTATTATCATTGCTTAATGCTTTGATATTTGAAGCTTGTTCATCAGAGTTATCACCAAGGGCTATAGGGTTATTGTCCGGAGTTTCTTTTATTTTATTAAGCATAACTTCTTTAGAAGTATCTTGAACATTATCTTCAGGGTCTTCTATAGTATCTTTTGGTGTATCAGGCTGTTCATCTGCATCTGTTGGAGTGGTTTTTTCTATTAGATATTCATTAGTATAAACTTTAGATTTATTACCAGCTTTATCAATAGCAATGAATTTTAAGGTAGTTGAATCTGAAATATTAATTGCAGCAGTATATTTAGAGCTACTAGTTGTAGGGTTAGAGCCATCAAGTGTGAAGTATATAGTGCCTTCTTCAGACATGGTTAATGATACTTCCTTAGGTTCTGTATATGTTCCTGAATTAATATCACATGATGCTGTTGGATTATATTGATCAATGCCAATGTTGTTTAGATTGTTTAGGTTATTTAAGTCAATAGTAACAGATTGATAAAGTTCCCCGAAGTTATAGAATTCTAAGTTTATTTTTGTGGTATCATCTATATTGATATAACCCTCAAAATTATTATCATCTCCAGTATAAAGGAAATTATTATCTATACGCAAACCAGTATAAAGAGAAGTATAACCAACAATATGAATTATATTATCAGTGATTTTTTCTATATTATATATAATATAGGGAATTTTAAAATCATTTAAATTATTATTTATTTTGGAAGCATCTACAGTTCCATTATTATTGTATATGCATTTATGATATTGAGGGTCTGCAGAGTTGAACTCTGATGGGATTTCATTATAAATAGCTTTAACATAAAGAGTACCATCGACTGTTATATTTCCTTGATTGATTAATGTACCATATACATATAAATCGCCTTTTACATGAAGATTTGCATTATTAATAAAACTTAAAGAAGATATATACAAATCATTTTCATAAGTGGTAGCTTCTTTCAACTCCAGTTCGCTATCTTCAATTAAGCAATTAGGTGCTGTGTAGTTATTAACGACATCTATTTCGAAATCTTCTTTGAATTTTCCGTCAGCAGTTGTTGCAGTAACTTTGGTGCTCCCAATAGCCACACCGTAAAATCCATCAGTAAAATCATCTATAGAATAATTTTTTACTATATCTTCGTTCTCAACAGTATAACGAAAATAATTTGGGGTTGCGTAGCTAGGTATTGTACTTATAATATTAGAATTGATCTCAATAATAGAGCCTTTTTCTATAGTGAATTTTTTCAATTCGACATTTATTCCTTCTACAGGTACGTTTTTAACCTCTATGCCATAGTCGCTAAAATCCTCATAGTATCCCATAATCATAAATTCGTTTATTTCGGAGTTTTCGATTATTATTTTGTAACCTGAATAATCTTCTATTTCTATAGAATCTAACTTATAAATTCCTTCTTGGTATGCAAAATACCCTGAATTATTAGGTGTTACATAATCTTCGAACAGATAATTACCTTCAGCATTTTTCCCTTGATAATAAAGTGGTATTTCATAGAACTCATCGTGAGTACTATTAGTGTACCAAAGAGTAACATTAGATACTCCAGATTGTGTATCTTTTAATTCAGTACGAATTTCAAAAGGCTCGTTTGTCGAAATAATATCACTACTTGTCCTAATATTAATTAGAGAAGGATACTCATCATCAATTTTTGCATCTGTTATATCAAAATCTAGTGCGGTAGAATCAGCTTCTAGATCCTCTCTAAGAATAGCAGGTTCAGGTGAATCATTAATAAAAATTGCTTCGAATTCCCATAAACCCATATTGATGTATTCACTAAGTTCTTCGGAGATATCAATACTAGTAGTTTGATTTTCTTCGTCCTGATGAATTTTGTCATAATCAAAATCTAGTGCTAGAATATTAGATGCATCTTTATTACTAAATATAATACTTCCGAATTCTACTACACCTGATAATTCAAGGTGGATGTTTAGCATATCACCACCCTTAAGTGAATTGTTTTGCATGGAATAATCTAACAGATGAGTTTCGTAATCTGACCATTGTACATTAATCTCTACGGTTTTGGTATATTTACCATCTGCTGTTGTTCCTGTAATAGTAGTATTACCTACTCCTTTTCCATGTAATATACCCTCTGAATCAATTTCAGCAATATCAGCATTTTCACTAACCCAAGTTACAGTATTATTTAATGCACCTGTTGGAAGGTTGTTTGAGTTTATTGGATATGAACTATTTACTTCAATTTCGTAATAATCAGATTCAACATAAATGCCTTCAAAAGCCACATTCTCAACTTCCAAATAATATTGACGAAGGTCTTGTTTCTCTACTGTGTAATTACTAGGATAGGGAATATAAGTATTGTTGTCTTCTATGACTAGAACATTTCCGGCTTCATCTTCGATAAATAAAGTATCTAGATAATATTCACCAAATAAGTAATTTTCATAATAAGAAAGATTAGATTCTATCTTGTATTCATTTTCACTAGTTTTAGTCATTTCTTCAATGCAAATAGATGGTCCACCATTTTCTTTGGTGAATAATGCAGAGATTCTTTTTATGCCGGATAAATTATCAGAGGCCTCTATTGACATTTCAACTGTTTCATCGATAGAATATTTATTCTTTGATAAGCTCATATTACTTAATTGCGGTGCTTCAGTATCATTTTGTGCAAAAGAAGCTGTAACATTAAAATTTCCACTAGTTAATTCTGTGCTATCATAAGCACAATATTCAATTTCATTTCTATTGCCATCTACAAAATGAGCTATAGCTAGAGACCATTCTCCAATTTCAGAATAGTCATTTAATTTGAATTTTAATTCATAAGTTGTGTCATTTATTTTGGTAAATGAGACGAAATTATTTGGATTATCAGTGCTTTGAATATCATAAGCATAGTGGTAGGGGTACCAAGTAGAATTATCTGGATCTTCAAATACTAAATCAATATAATTAATATTTGATAAATCATCTTTTGCTTCAATTGTTACAGTTACAGTATCGCTTCCTTGATATTCTTGAGCATCTACATTAACACTAATTAATTCTGGTGGTGTTACATCATCTGTAGCTGCTTGTACTTTTTTAGTATTGATACAAATGGTGAAAAGCATTACAAATGATAATAAAATACTAATGGTTTTTTTCATAATTATCCTCCTTTTATATGTGAGACGAGATTAAATTTGTGTATTTTTATGTCCTCCTTTTCATATTGTATTTAAATTTAATAAATACATAATATCATAAAATATGTAAAAATATTGTTGAAATGTATATTGTATTTTAAAAATATTTATTAGAAATTTTAATTTATTTACAGTTATATTAAAGAAAATATTAATATATTATAATAATTTAATATGACTTCTTTTCGTCACATCTTTGCCATTTCATAAGCTTAATATATTATTAAAACAAGCTGTTTGGGAGGTAATTATGAAAAAACATAGAAAGCTAAGACTAGCTAGTCAAATTTTCTTTTTTACATTGGTAGCCATCATTTCATTAAATCATCATCTTGTAGAGACTGGTACAGAACTGCCTTTTATAGGATCATCTTCTCTTCATGCTATTTGTCCTTATGGAGGAGTTGAGACTTTTGTTGCTTTGATTAAATTTGATGTTTTGGTGAAGAAAATTCATATGTCATCTGTTGTGATTATGGTGATTATTCTTTTTATGGGAGTTTTATTTGGCCCAGTTGTCTGTAGTTATATGTGTCCACTTGGAAGCGTACAAGAATGGTTTGGTAAGATTGGCAAGAAAATATTTAAAAAGAGATATAATAATTTTGTACCAAAGAAACTAGACAACATTTTGAGATACTTAAGATATTTTGTGCTTGTGTATACTGTTTACTTAACAACAAATTCATTGAGATTAGTATTTTTAGAGGTGGACCCTTATTATGCATTATTTAATTTCTGGTCTAGTGAAGCTACAATAGGTGGAATAGTTGTACTTATTCTAATTTTAGTATCGTCTTTATTTATTGAAAGACCTTGGTGTAAATATGCCTGCCCATTTGGTGCTTTGATGGGATTAACTAATTTCATTAGTATTTTTAAAATAAGAAGAAATAAAGCAACTTGTATAGGATGTAATAAATGTGATAGAGTTTGCCCTATGAATATAGAAGTTTCAACTAAAGAAGTGATTACTGACCATCAATGTATTCGCTGTGGAGAATGTACTTCTGAGGTTGTATGTCCTGTTGAAGAAACAGTTCAGTTAAGGACTAATTCATTTAAGGAGGAAAACAATGAAAATAAAAAGTAATGTATTAGTTGTGGCTATTGTTGTTATTCTTTTCGGAGGAATTTTAATAACAAGTGTATTAGGTCTTTGGCAAACAGAATCAAATAAACAACCAAGAAAACTTTCTCAAGGTGTATTTGCAGGAATGTCCGACCCAGAAGATATAAGAGGTTCATATTCTTTCTTGGATATTGAAAATGCTTTTGGTGTAGATGCTGAGATAATTTCAGAGGCATTTAATATTAAGAGGGATAATCCAGAGGCGGTAAAAGCTAAAGATTTAGAGTCAATATATACTGGACTTGAAGATGATAAAGAAATTGGTACTGGTTCAATTAGGTATTTTATTTCTCTTTACACTGGACTTCCTTATGCGGAAATGGAGTATTTACCTAATACTGCTGTTGAGGTTCTAAAAAAAGCAGGAAAATGGAGTGATCAGCTAGAGGGAAAAACAGCGCCCTTCATTATAGATGTATCTAATATTGAGATTGGTACAGTGGAGCAGGGAGATTATGAAGAAAATTCTCAGGAAGAGTACGAAAATGAGGAGCACAATGAAATAGGTGTTGTAAAAGGTAAAACAACTGTCGCTGAAGCTATTTCCTGGGGAATTTCAAAAGAAAAAGTCGAAGAAATACTAGGCGTTAATATTGAAAATGAAAATATGACTATTAGAGATATTTGTGACCAAAATGGACTTAAGTTTGGAGAAATAAAAATCTCAATTAGTGAAAGTTTATAAAGATAGAATCACTAGATGTATAGATGAATTTGATAAAGTTAAATAATTTTTTAAAGAAGGTATCCTGTTTATAGGATACCTTCTTTAGTGATGTAATAGGGGTTATCTTCTAAAAATACTGATGTCAGGATTTTTACCATCTAAAATTGTTTTAACTCTTAATCCTATTAAAGGAGTATATTGTGGATGAGTAAGGATATAGAATTGTTCATCTTCAATACCTTGGAAAACACTCATTCCGATAGAATCTATAGGGATTCCTGTTTTTATAACAAACTCGCTAACCTTTAAGCCCTCATAATAAGAAGCACTCTTATAGTATTCGTCATCATCTATTTTGAATTCTTTTGTTCTTCTTTTATCACAGTTATGAAGGTCTGTTTGAATATAGCCTGGACAGAATACTGACATTTTTATTTTTGATCCCATCTGTTGTAATTGATAATTAACAGATTCACTCAGTCCAACATTACCATGCTTAGTCATATGGTAAGTAGGCATATTAGGTGATGTTAACAGACCAGCTGCACTTGCTACATTGACTATATGACAAGGAGTATCTTGCTCTAACATTATTGGTATGAAAGCTTTAAGTCCATAAGAAACACTATATAAATTTGATTTCATAATATAATCAATTTCTTTTGTTGGTATTTCCCAAATTTTACCTGGAACTACAACGCCAGCATTGTTGAATAATAAATCTACTTGTCCAAAAGTTTTTATTGTTTCATTAGCCAATTTTTCGACTTCTTCATATTTTGTAACATCGATAACTAGAGCTAAAACTTCAGTACCTTTACTTATTAAATCCTCTTTTACTTTAAGAAGATTTTCTTCGTCTATATCTGCTAATACTAATTTCATACCTTTTGACGCAGCTTCTTCACTTAAAGTTTTTCCTATTCCATTAGCAGCACCAGTTATAACAGCTACTTTGTTTTTAAAATCTTTCATTTATAAAGCCTCCTATTTTAAAATATTTAGTATATTAGTCTAATACGTATGCTTTTTCATATCCTGTTTGAATAGCTTGACCGATTCTTCCTGGTTTTTCTGCATCACCTAATACTTTAACATTATCAAAATTATTGTAGAATTGATCTACAAATTCATTGTTTACCTTAACACCAAGAGATAAAACTACGGCATCACATTCTATATTTCTTACAGAAAGATTTGATGTATTTTGAACTACTATACCAGTATCAGTAATTTTTAATAGTTTAGTAGAAGGCATCATACTAACATCCATTTTCTTAAGTCTAGTAGTGACATCATATAAATTTGGTGCATATGCGCCAGAGCCTATTTTAGCTAACATTTCAATAACGTCTACGTTGTTTCCTTTTTCACTTAAATATTCCGCAGTCTCAAGCCCTGTGAGACCAGACCCAACAACTATTACTTTTTTATCTTTAAGATTAACTGTTTCTGATAATATATCATGTATAGTATAGACATTTTCTTTATCATATCCTGGAAGTTTAGGTATTATTGCTTCAGCACCTGATGCTACGAAAACAGAATATGGATTAAGTTTCTTTAATTCTTCTACAGTAGCAGGGGTATTTGTTCTAACATCTACTCCGGTTATTTCCATTTCATAAGTCATATGTTCTATTAACCATTTTAGTTTTTCTTTAAGTGGAGGATTACTTCCAAGTCTAACACTTCCGCCAAGCTCAGCTTCTTTTTCAAATAATACTGGTTTAAAACCTCTTTTTGCAAGTGTTATAGCAGCCTGCATACCAGCTGGTCCACCACCAACAACGGCAACTACTCTTCCGTCGCCAGTTTCTCTTAAGTTATCGTACTCAAGCTCTCGTCCCATTCGTGGGTTAACAGCACATTTTGTACATCCGCCTTCAGAAAGTTGTTCTATACAATATAAGCAAGACACACATGGTCTAACTTCTTTTTCTCTTCCTTCCATAGATTTTTTAGTCCATTCTGGATCTGCAAGTTGAGCTCTACCTAACGCAACAAAGTCTAAACCGTCTTCTTCTAGTAATTTTTCTGCAAAGTCAGCTTTTCTAATAACATCACATGCTATAACTGGTATTTTAACTGAATTTTTAATAGCTTTAGCTAAATGTCTCTTCCAACCTTGAGGGTATGATATTGGCTCTATGATTGTTACCATAGAATCATAAGTTCCAGAACTTACATTTATAGCATCTACGCCAATACTTTCTAAAGTACGTGCAACTTTAACAGCCTCATCTAATTTTAAACCACCTTCTAAAAATTCATCTCCATCAATTCTTACTGATATAGGGAAGTTTTTGCCACATATATATTTTATACCTGTTATAATTTCAGTTATAAATCTCATTCTATTGTTAAATGTTCCACCGTATTTGTCTTCCCTTAAATTTGTAAGAGGGCTAATAAATTGACCAATCAAATAACCATGAGCTGCATGTAATTCTACACCGTCCATACCAGCCATTTGAGCAATTTTTGCTCCTTTAACAAATTTCTTTGCCATTGCATCTACTTCTTCTGTAGATAATGCTCTTGGCATTTCACCAACAACATTACTCATAACAGCACTTGGTGCAACTATTTGTTTTCCACCTATCAATCTTGCGTGAGATTGTCTCCCAGGATGATGAAGTTGCAAGAAGATTTTTGAATCATGTCTATGCACAGCGCGTGCTAATTTTTCTAATCTTGGTATTTGATATCCATCTGTAGCACAAAGTTGATTTGGTGTACCAACACCAGTTTCATCATCTACCCTAGTGATTTCTGTTATAATTAATCCACAACCACCCTTTGCTCTTTCTTCATAATATGCGATTATTTCGTCTGAAGCTTCTCCTGTAGATGTAGCTAGAGAAGTTCCTATTGCAGGCATAACTACTCTGTTTTTAATAGTAAGATTACCGATTTTCCCTCTTGAAAGTAAATTAGTATATTTCATATTGTTACCTCCTATATTTCTTTTATTTCTTTGTTATAAATATATCAAACGATGGTATTTATATATATAGTCTAAAAGGCTAAAAAAATCTTTTCTTATTGTGCTTAATGCACTATACTTTACTTATTGGGGGTGTTTTTATGGGTATAAAAGTGGAAACTATATATGAACATTTTATGGTGATAACAAATAAAACAAATATTAATGACAAAATAGAATATACTTCTTTATATGAAGCAAAGTTAATTGTTAAAGGGCAAAAAAAATTCAAAAAAGATATATTATATGTCGGAAAATGCAGTTTTGTAAAAGAAAATGATATTATTTTAACTAATGGTAGCTTTATTTTAATAGATGATTTAGTAGATTTTGACACTGATTTTTATATAAAAGAGGCTGTCTACATAATTCTGAAAAATAATTATGATATATTTGAATTATTTAATGAAGTAAATGACCTGTTTAATAGTAATGTAGAAGCTCTTAATTCTTCATATTCACTACTGAGTTCTTTATTAGATAACAAAGGATTAAACGATATGGTTAGATTATCTTCTGAAATTTTAGATAATCCAGTTATAATTATTGACAGTAGTTATAGAATTATTGCAAGCTCGGATACTAAAGAAATAAATGATAATTATTGGATAGAAAATATAAAAAAGGGATACTGTTCATATGATTATATTTCATATGTCAGAAAAATTAAAAGTTTTAAAGAATCACCAAATAATATGAAGCCATTTGTCGTGATTTGCGATAAAAGTCCAATAGAAAGATGGTTATGTAAGATATTTATTCATGGTAAGCTTGCAGGTTATATTGTACTTCTTCTCACAAAGTCAGCAATGCAGGAAAAGTATAAAGAAATTTTACCTATGATAGCTAATGTTGTTTCTAAAGAATTAGAAAGAACTGAAGGCAGGAAAAACATAAATAATATTGACTATGAAAACCTTTTGAGAGATATTTTAGATCACAATATTAAAGATGCAGATTCTTTAAATGAAAAATTAAAAAGTTATAATTATAAATTTAAAAATAAATATTTTTTATTAACTTTTGATATAAGAGATTATAATGCTATAAATAAATCACCACGGTATTTATCTTCTAATCTTGAAGGTTTTTTTCATAATAAACCATCCATCTATTATGAAGATTATATAGTTATTTTATACGATTTTGAGGAAAAACACTTTATTTCATTATATACAGAAGAAAAATATGAAGAATTGGAAAGGTTCGTAGATACTAATAATATATTTTTAGGGATAAGTAAAGAATTTGAAGAACTACTAGATTTAAGAGAAAATTTTGACCATACTGTTAAAACAATAGAAATAGCTAAGAAACTAAATAAGGATAAAAATATTAACTTATATAAAGATATTCAATTTTATGATTTTATTTCTCAGGCTCAAAAGACAGTTGATATTCAAAACTTTTTTTATGATGATTTAAACATTCTCTTAGAATATGATAAAAAAAATAAAACAGAGTTTTACGATACGCTGTATGTCTACTTAAAAAACAATCAAAATATTGTAGTTTCAGCTAAAGAATTATATATACATAGAAATACTATGAAGTATAGATTAGGAAAAATAGTTAAGCTTACAAATATTGATTTTGAAAATGAAGAGCAAATGTTTCAATTATATTTTTCTATTAAAGTAAAACACTTTTTGGATTAGTATAAAAAAAGTAGGGAAACCTACTTTTTTTATTTAACTAACAGCTCATTCAATTGTTCAAGTAAATTATTACCTCCAGATAGAGAAATATGTCCCACTTTATCACAGATTTTTTCTAAGTATTCTAATTCTTTTAATTTATATAGCGTTTTATTTTCATCCATAAGTTTTGCTGTGTTTAAGAGACTTCTAGTGGATGCTACTTCTTCACGCCTAGAAATTAAATTTGCTTGGGCTGTTTTTTCTGCAATTAAAACAGTATTCATAATATCACGAATTTCACCTGGTAAGATTATATCTTTTATTCCTGCATCCATGAATTCAATAAAGTATTCTGATTGTTTTTCTTTTAGTTTTTTTAATACAAAATTGGCGATAGATTCTTTTTTAGAAAACAATTCATCAAATTTGTAAGTGCCTACGTACTCTCTTAAAGCAAGTTGAGTTAGTACATAAATTTGAGATTTATAGTCTTTAATTTCTGAATAAAGATTTACTGGATCCTTGATTTTGTAGCTAAACACGAAATTTATTCTTAAAGCAACCTTGTCTGTAGTCAATATTTCTTGACCTGGAATCTCCATTTGTTTGGTTCGTATATCTACAAGTTCATAGGATATTACTATATTGCTGTTCCAGAAGAAATAAAGACCTTTTGTAAGTTTCTTTTCAAATTTGCCATCGAAGTACAATAAAGCAATTTCACCTTCTTGAACTTGAACTTTTGTATAAAGTCTTGTAGGGATATAATTTAGCATATATAAATTTATATCATCTGAAACTTCTGGTTTTGATATATCTATAATTTTATAACTGTGCTTTTCATAAATATCCCAAAATGCATATTGACCGCTAGGTAAACAGCTATTTAATCTTCCATCTATATAACAGAGAGATATACTGTTGTCTGGTACTTCTATTATTGAAACACTTTCAGCGAAGCTTTTATCCTGCAATAAAACATTAATATTAATCCAAGGTAACCCAACTGGGTCATCAAGAGTTACTTTTTCTAATGAAAAACCTAATATAGAAGAATATGAGTGCTTTCCCGGTGTTAGAAACTTAATAAAAGTACCATTCTTAAACAAATAACCTCTTTCATTCTCGTTAATAATTACTTTCATAATTTAAAACCCCTTTCTTTTTAAAACAAAAGTGAAGTGTAAAGATAAATGCACAATGCACAATGCACAATGCACAATTAAGGATGAAATTATTTTAGCAAGCTAAAATAATTTCTTTAATTAATTAAAATATTAATTTAACGTAGCTAGCAGAAGTCTCCACCCTCAACAAAGTAGGATGGAGATGAATGCGTAAAAACAACTTATTTGTACTATTATTATGCATAAAAATATACTCAGTAGTAAATAATATAAATAGGTGATGTAAATGAAATTAGATACAAATAATCATTCGGTCTTCTTATTGCATTATCATCTTGTATTAGTGGTGAAATACAGAAGAGAAGTAATAAATGATGAGATAAGTAGTAGACTGAAAAAAATATTTGAGAAGATAAATCCAAATTACAATATAACTATCGAAGAATGGGAACATGATAAAAATCACATTCATATACTATTCAAAGCGCACCCAAATAGTGAGTTGTCGAAATTCATAAACGCTTATAAAAGTGCAAGTAGTAGATTAATAAAGAAAGAATTTCCTCAAATAAAAAAACAGTTATGGAAAGAATATTTTTGGTCAAGAAGCTACTGCTTGCTCACAACAGGGGGAGCTCCTATAGAAGTAATAAAGAAATATGTTCAAGATCAAGGAAAGAAATGAGGTGAAGGAGTTGCTAAAAGCTTACAAATATAGAATATATCCGAATTCAAAGCAAAGATTATATCTAGCTAAAACATTTG
>NZ_JBTVVN010000006.1:0-130540 GCF_054819755.1 Clostridium sp. DL1XJH146 | reverse complement strand
TTTATTCTAAAAAACTTTGAAAACCTTGATATATAAAGATTTAATAAAGAAAGTAGTGTAAAAAACTTTACACTAACACAAACAAAAAGGGGGTTTAAAAGTGAAAATTATAGAAGGTAATTTTGGATGTAATGTAAATGGATTTAAATTTGCTGGAATTTCGGCAGGTTTTAAGAAGAGTGGAAAGAAGGATCTTTCATTAATATACAGTGAGAGCAAAGGGGTAAGCGCAGCAACATTTACGCAAAATAAAGCAAAGGCTGCACCTGTTATTTTGAATATGGATTATATAAAAAATAATAATACTCAAGCAATAATAGTTAATAGTGGGCAGGCGAATGCTTGTACTGGAAAAGTAGGAATGAATGATTCAATAAAAATAGCAGAACTTGTGTCAAAAGAGTTATCATTGAAACCAGAAGAAGTTCTTCAAGCGTCAACAGGGGTGATTGGAGTACCTATCCCTATGAATATTATGGAAGAAGGAATAAAGACTATTGTACCCCAGCTGAAAGAGGATTCAGGTTATGATGCATCAGAAGGGATATTAACAACGGATACATCAACTAAAGTAGTCAACGTAGACATAGAAATTAATGGAGTTAAGGTTGGCATAAGTGGAATGTGTAAGGGATCAGGTATGATACATCCTAATATGGCAACAATGCTTGGTTTTGTAATCACTGATTTGAACATCTCAAAAGAAATGCTTAATAAAGCATTAAAGGATAGTGTAGAAGATTCTTATAATATGATTTCAGTGGATGGAGATACCAGCACAAATGATATGGTTATTGTTCTTGCAAATGCTGTAGCTGATAACAAAAAAATCGAAGAGGATGGAGAAGATTTTGAAGTTTTCAAGGAAGCCTTAGATTATGTGAATAAAGAGTTAGCTAAAAAAATTGCAGAAGATGGAGAAGGAGCAACAAAGCTTATAGAAGTAAAAGTACTAGGAGCATATACAATTAAAGACGCAAAACTTATTGCTAAATCAGTTATTACTTCAAATTTAGTGAAGACAGCTTTTTTTGGAAGCGACCCTAACTGGGGACGTATTTTGTGTGCAGCAGGATATTCAGAAGCAGATTTTGATCCAGATAAAACAGATTTATTTTATAAAAGTGATAAAGGAGAAATTCAAGTTTTAAAGGATGGTATGAATTATCCTTATGATAATGAATTTGCTACTAGCTTACTTAAAGAAAAGAAAGTTCAAGCGATATTAGATTTAAAGAATGGTGATTGTGAAGCTACTGCGTGGGGATGCGATTTATCTTATAAATATGTTGAAATTAATGGAGAGTATACTACGTAAATTTCAATTGAACTTTTATATTGGGAGTTTTTTAATAAAATAATTGATATATAAAACTACTTTGAAAATAAATTTTTTGAAGTAGTTTTATTTTTTAACGTAGCTAGCAGAAATCTCTACATTCAACAAAGTAGGATGGAGTTGTATTTATTAGATTTGTTATTAGGACAAGTAGTGTGTTAAAATCATATTAAAACGATTTCATTCTTGAAGATTGTAAGACTAAATAACAAAAAGTTTTCTTATATTATACAAAGCGTATAGTAGTATAAAACTAATAATAGGAGTGAATAAAATATGTTAGAGTATATTATAGCGGCAATTGTGGGATATCTTTTAGGAAATATTCAAACAGCATTTATTATTGGCAAATTGAAAGGAAATATCGATATTAGAGATAAAGGAAGTAAAAATGCGGGAGCATCTAATGTAACTATAGTTTTGGGATGGAGGTATGGCATTATAACAGCCTTTGTTGATATTATGAAGGCAGTGGTTGCAGTAACATTAATAAAATATTTATTCCAAGGTAATGAAGGATTATATTTTATAGCAGGTATGTTTGCTATACTTGGGCATATTTTCCCCTTTTATCTTAAATTTAGAGGTGGAAAAGGTACGGCAAGCATAATAGGAATGATACTTGCAATTGATATTAAGATAGCGTTGATAGCAGCTATTATATTAGTAGTAGTTACAATATTATCAGATTATATAGCATTAGGAACTATTGTAATGGTAATAGTATGGCCAATTATGAAGTTTATAGGAGGATATTCTTTGATGTCTGTAATTATGTGTGCATTAATTGCGGCAATATCTATATATAAGCACAGGATAAATATATATAGAATAATTAATAATGATGAAACGGGACTTAGATCAACATTTTCGAAGTAAAAAGTGAGGTGATTTTTATGAAATATGAAGCAAAAAATATAGATGAATATATAGCACAGTTACCCCAGGATAGACAGGTAGTTTTATCAAACTTAAGAGAAGTTATAAAGGCTAATCTTCCAAATGGATTTCAAGAAGAAATGCAATATGGCATGGTAAGTTATGTTGTGCCGCACAGTATATATCCAGAAGGGTATCACGTTAATCCAAAAGAACCTTTGCCGTTTTTAGCTATAGCTTCTCAAAAAAATCATATAGCTATTTATCATATGGGGATATATAGCTTTCCGGAAATCTTAGAATGGTTCATAGAAGAATACCCTAAACATGTAAAAACAAAATTGGATATGGGAAAATCTTGTATTAGATTTAAAAATATTAAAACAATACCTTATGAGTTAATAGGGGAGTTATGCAGAAAAATTGATGTTGGGCAATATATAGCTAAGTATAAGAAGATTATTATCAATTAATATTGATTATCTATTAATAATATGATATTATGTATATATAAATTATTTTACGGAGGGGTTAATATGGATTTTAAAAAGATGGCTTTTGATAAAATTAAGGATGTTGCAGAAGATAAAATGGATGACTTTCAAATAGGTGACTTTGATGTAGAAGAAATAATCAATGATGATTTTGTTTCTAAATTTACTAATTTAGAAAACGTACAAGAGATGATTGAAAAAAGTGGATTTGATTTAGAAAAGATAGGAGATATGACTAATCTTCCTTTAGATAAGGTGAATGATTATATTAAAAAGATTTCAGAATTTGGCTCATGGGAAGATTTACTTAAAGAAGCAGCAGGCGAATTTATGAAGAAAAAAGTTGGATTTTAGAGATACCTAAAGGTATCTTTTTTTATTGTATTAAATTTAATTAAGAATTAATAAAAAGCACATCATTTTAGTAAATAATGATGTGCAAAGTGAATATATAAAATTATTAGTTAAGGTTACTTTTATTCTGTTTCTAATTCTACAATTTCTGCAAGTGGTGAGTTTTTTCTTATTGATTCTATTCCATTTAAGCATCCTTCTTTTGTCTTATACCCTTGACCAGTAGCTATTATTTGTCCATTTCCTGCTTTTAATCTAAAACGATATGACCCCTTTGCATCAGTGTAAATCTCAAATTTAGATGACATAAAAACCCTCCATTTTTTATAGTATTTTTATTTTGTTACTTAATATAATTATACTATAAATTATTAATAAAAAAAGATAATATTGAGATTAAAAGATGAATTATGAAAAAAAAGGAAGAATTCTGTTTGTAATGAATAGCCTCTTGAAAAATGAGCAGCATTGTTATATTATATATATAACAGATACAACAAATATAATATTGAAATAAGGTGATGGAATGTTATTAAAAATTGATTTTGAAATCGAAACACCCATTTATATGCAAATAAGAAATGAAATAGTGAAAGGAATTGCAAAGGGCCAATTAGATCAAGAGGAAAGTCTTCCCTCGGTAAGAGTTCTTGCATCTGAAATAGGGGTTAATATGCATACGGTAAATAAAGCTTATACTCTTTTGAAGGATGAAGGGTTTCTTACAATGGATAGGAGAAAAGGAGCTTTTATTTCGAAGCTAAATAAGAATATTACTGATAAGTATTTAGAAAATTTGAATGATAAATTAGAAATAATAGCGGCTGAAGCAATATTAAAAGGAATGAAAAACGAAGATTTTATTAAAGTTTGTGAAAAATCTTTAAATACATACGATAAAGGAGGGTTTAATAATGATTAAAACATTATTACTATTTATGCCAGTTTATATTATTCTATTTGTAATAGGTTTAATAATGCCCGCTGTTTCAAGAAAAGAAATATTTTTTGGAATTAGATTACCGAGAGAAGAACTCCATAATCCAGAACTTGATAGAGTGAAAAAAGAGTATCAGATAACCTATGTATTGATGTTTGTAGTATTTATTTTAATATTTATTTTGCTTTCTTTATTTATAGAATTACCATTAGTAAGTACTATAATGATATTTGTTTATATTCCAATGTTTTATATTCCATATTTTAGAGCACATAAAAAAGTGAAAAACTTAAAAGAAAAAAAAGATTGGGTTATAAAGAAAAAACAGGTTATTGTCGTGGATACTAAAAGTTTAGATGAAAAACAAGACAATAAAAAAATAGGTTTATTATTTTTAATTCCAATAGCTATATTGATTATAAATACTGTAATAAGTTTAGTTATGTATGATAAATTACCGGATAGAATACCAATACATTGGAACATTAATGGAGAGGTTGATAATTGGGCGAATAAATCTTATGGAGCGGTTTTATTTACATCATTTACGCAATTTTTTTTAATGGTAATTATGTTCTTTACATATAAATCAATAACAATGGCAAAAGTTCAAATTGATGCTTCGAGACCAGAGGAATCAAGAATGCAGATTAAAAAATCCAGAAAGATATGGGGATTGTTTATTATTGGAATGACAATTGCGTTATCTTTATTATTTACTTTGATAAATTTGATGATATTACAAATATTATCTATAACAGCTAATGTTTTTGGTATTATCACTATACTTTTTACTTTTGGTATTTTAATCGTTACTATAATATTATCGCTAAAGGTTGGTCAAGGTGGTAGTAGGATTAAAGTTAAAAGTGAATCACCAAATAGTAAAGAGCAGACTAAAGATGATGACAATTATTATAAATGGGGATTGATTTATTACAATCCAAATGATCCATCGATTTTTATAGAAAAAAGGTTCGGTATAGGGTGGACAATTAACTTTGGTAATAAAATGGGGATATTGATTTTTGGGATATTAATATTAGCTATCATTTTATTTGCAATGTTTTCAGTAAAATTAGGATAGTTATTTTAATGCACAATGCACAATGCACAATGCACAATGCACAATGCACAATGCACAATGCACAATTGCGGATGATTTTGCTACGCAAAATCTTTAATTGAGTTTAAAAGATTTTCTGACGACAGTAAGAAAATTAACTATAACTATAACTATAACTATAACTATAACTATAACTATAACTATAACTATAACTATAACTATAACTGTGAACTATAAAAAGAAAGGATATGATAAATATGGTAAGTAATGCGTCGTTTTTTGGCATGTTTGTAAGCTTGTTTTTAAGTATTTTATTTCCGATAATATTGATGATTGTGTTCAGAAAAAAATATAAAATAGATTTTAAAGCTGTGGGTGTAGGGGTTTTGATATTTGTTTTGTTTCAAGTAGTAACAAGAATTCCACTATTAAGTTTTTTAGGAAGTGTTCCATGGTTTGAAAACGGTATTAAGGCAAATATTTATGTCTACGGCATATTTTTAGCTTTGACAGCTGCAGCTTTCGAGGAAGTTGGAAGGGTAGTGGGGTTTAAATATTTATTAAAGAAAAATTTAGAACCCCAAAATGCACTTGGTTACGGGATTGGTCATTCCGGAATTGAATCTATTTTAATAGTTGGATTAGCGCAAATTAATAATATGGTTATTAGTATTATGATAAATAATGGCACTTTTGATACTTTATTAGGTACAACGCCAGAAATAGCTGCAGTTAAAGAATTATTAATTAATACTGCGCCATCAATGTTTGTGTTGGGGGGATTTGAAAGAGTTTTCACTATTTTATTTCATATAGCTTTATCAATATTAGTATTCAAGAGTGTTTCTTTAAAAGAATATAAATACTTTGTATATGCATTTTCACTGCATTTTATAATTGATTTTATTGCAGTAGTATTTTCTTCTAATATTTGGGCGGTTGAAGCTATATTATCTGTTGCAGCTGTCATTTCTGTAGGATACATTATTAAATTTGTAAAAGAATATGTAAAAGTACAAGAGGTTGTTTAAAACTAATCTGGATTTATTTAAGGTGAAATTTATCAAGAGTTGATTTGTATATTTAAGTAGTTTATCTTTAATAAGTTTAAGCAATATTTTTAAAAAAATACAAACCCACTAGTTACTGATTCTGAATCATCAACTAGTGGGTTTAAATATAATTAAAGAATTTCTGACGTTAGGAAGAAATTCCTCCTTAATTGTACATTGTGCATTGTGAATTGTGCATTAAATTTTTAGTCTTCCTTTAGTTTAATTAGCAATTCTCCAGATTTAACTTGACCGCCTTCTTTAACATAAACTTTTTCTACGATACCTTTTGAACTAGAAGTAATATTTGTTTCCATTTTCATAGCTTCTATTATGACAAGAGAAGTATTTTCTTCAACAATATCTCCTTCTTTAACAAGTACTTTTAATACAGTACCTGGTATGCTAGCACCTATTTCTGTCTGGTCATTTTCATCTGCATAAAGAAGTTCGGTAGAATCAGCAACTATTTTAGAAGTTGTATCTTTTACTAATAATTCACGTCTATTTCCATTGACTTCGAAAGTTAATGATCTATAGCCTTCGTTATTAATTTTTGAGATTTGAAGAAGTTTTATAATTAAAATTTTTCCTTCTTTTATTTGTATTTGGCAAGTTTCGCCTTCTCTTAATCCGTGGAAATAAATATCGCTACCTATCATACTTAAATCGCCATTAGCTTTTATATATTTTAAATGTTTTTGAAAAACATCAGGATAAAGAGCATAGCTTATTAAGTCTTCTTTTGTAGGTTCTATATTATAGGTATCTTTTAATAATTTACTAATTTTATCAAAATCTTCAGCAGGTAGTAACTCTCCAGGTCTACAAGTAATAGGTTTTTCTCCTTTTAAGACTATTTTTTGAATATCTTCAGGGAATCCGAATTCTGGTTGGCCCATCATACCACTGAAATAAGCTACAACAGAATCAGGGAAAGCTAAATCTTTACCTTTAGTTAAGATATTTTCAGGAGTTAAGTCATTTTGTATCATAAATATAGCTAAGTCGCCTACCATTTTAGAGGATGGAGTAACTTTTACTATATCTCCTACCATATCGTTGACTTTTTTAAACATTTCTTTTACTTCATCAAATCTATGACCTAAACCAAAGCTTTCTACTTGAGGTTTAAGGTTAGAATATTGACCACCAGGTATTTCGTATTTGTATATTTCAGTACTACCTGATTTTAAACCAGATTCAAATTCTTCATATACAGGTCTAACAGCAGCCCAATAATCAGATAATTTTTGTATTCCTGAAAGTTTTATTTCAGTTGCTCTTTCTGTATATTCAAGAGCTGCTACAACTGAGTTTAGGGCAGGTTGACTAGTTAAACCAGACATGCTATTTAAAGCAGTATCTACAATATCTACACCAGCCTCTGCTGCCATCATAACTGTGGCAACGCCATTGCCTGTTGTATCATGAGTATGCAAATGAATAGGTATTGAAATTTCACTTTTTAATGCTTTTATAAGTTTGTAGGCTGCATAAGGTTTTAAAAGAGCTGACATATCTTTAATACCAAGGATATGTGCACCCATTTTTTCTATTTCTTTTGCTTTGTTAACATAGTATTCCAAAGAATATTTATCTCTTTTTTCGTCTAATATATCGCCTGTATAACAAATGCAAACTTCAGCGATTTTATTATTTTTTAATACTTGGTCAATAGATACTTCCATTCCTTTTAACCAATTTAAAGAATCAAATATTCTAAACACGTCTATTCCAGAAGAGGATGCTTCATCGATTAAAGAGCGTATTACATTATCAGGATAGTTTTTATAACCAACTCCATTTGAACCTCTAAGAAGCATTTGGAACATTACATTTGGAACTCTTTTTCTTAATTCTTTTAGACGTTTCCAAGGAGACTCATTTAAAAATCTATATGCAACATCAAATGTAGCACCGCCCCACATTTCAAGTGAGAATAAATCTTTTTCGTAATAAGAAGTTGCCTCTGCTATTTTAAGCATATCTACAGTTCTCATTCTTGTAGCCATTAATGATTGATGTGCATCTCTTAAAGTAGTATCTGTTAAAAGTAATTTATCTTGAGATTTAATCCAAGAAACAAGAGCCTCAGGACCTTCATTATCAAGGATTTGTTTTGTACCCTCTAGGTTAGAGAAAGCTGGTAATTTTGGAACTACAGGGATATCAAAATCTTTCTTAACCCCGTGAGTTTGATTTACTACTTTTTCACCTAGGTAATTTAGTATATTTAATTCATAATCTGCTTTTGGTGATATGTCAAATAGTTCTGGGTGGTCAGTTATGAATCCGGTAGTACATTCTCCAGCCTTAAATACAGGGTGATTAAGAACATTTATAAGGAAATCAATATTTGTTTTAACCCCAGCTATTTTTGTTTCTTTAATAGCACGTAGAGATTTTCTTATAGCATCTTCAAAACTTCTTGACCAAGAACTAACTTTAACTAGTAAACTATCATAGTAGGGGCTTATTTCAGCACCTGTAAATCCGTTTCCACCATCAAGTCTAATCCCGTATCCAGAAGCTGTTCTATAAACAGTAATTTTCCCAGTATCAGGAGCAAAGCTAGATTGAGGATCTTCTGTAGTAATTCTGCATTGAATAGAAAATCCATTGATTTTTACAGAGTCCTGAGAAGGTATACCTATTTCCTTTGAATTTAGAGGAAAACCTTCGGCTACTAAAATTTGACTTTGAACTATGTCAATACCTGTAACCATTTCTGATACAGTATGTTCTACTTGAATTCTTGGATTCATTTCTATAAAGTAATGATCACCGTTTTTATCAACTAGGAATTCTAATGTTCCCGCACTTCTATAGGATACATGTCTTGCGATTTTCAAAGCATCATCACATATTTCTTTTCTTTTTTCTTCCGAAAGAGTTATGGATGGAGAAAATTCAACCAATTTTTGGTGTCTTCTTTGTACAGAACAATCTCTTTCGTACAAATGAACTATATTTCCGTATTTATCACCTATTATTTGTACCTCAATATGCTTTGGCTTTTCAAGATATTTTTCTACAAAAATATCATCTATTCCAAAGGCTTTTCTTGCTTCATTTTTAGCACTCCTAAATGATGTTAAAAGTTCTTTTTCGCTTTGTACAACTCTCATGCCTCTTCCACCACCACCGGAGGCAGCTTTTAACATAACTGGATAACCACATTGTTTTGCGAATTCTAAGGCTTCTTCGTCAGAATTTACTGGTTTTTCTACTCCAGGAATTGTAGGAACAGATACAGCTTGCGCTACTAGTTTTGATTTTATTTTATCACCTAGACTATCCATCATTTGGGCTGTTGGCCCGATAAATTCTATGCCAGCTTCTTCGCATTTACTTGCAAATTCTACATTTTCAGAAAGAAATCCATAACCTGGGTGGATTGCATCTACACCTTTTTTCTTAGCTAGGCTAATTATTTCATCAATATTCAAATAAGCATCAACAGGACCTTTAGTTTTTCCTATTAGATAAGCTTCATCTGCTTTTGTTCTAAACAAAGAAAATTTATCTTCTTCTGAATAGATAGCAACGGTTCTAATACCTAATTCAGAGCAAGCTCTGAATATTCTGATTGCAATTTCACCTCTATTTGCAACCAAAATTCTTTTGAATCTTTTTGTCATCTAATCAACCCCTTTATATATGACTACAATGGTTTAATTATATATTAGTAAAAAATTAAATTCAATTACATTATAATAAAACAATTGAATTTATTTTGTTAATTTCATAAATAAAATAAAAAAATTATATGAAATTAAAAATAAGGTCAGTATAATATGCAACTGACCTTAATGTTTAGAGAAATTTCAAATTACTTGCAAGAAATTGGACCATAAGAATTTTTATCATAATGTAAAATAGCTAAGGTTAATTCTTCAGTATGTTCTTTTTCATCTGCAACAATTTTTTCAAAAACCTTTTTAATATCTGGATGTGGAATTTCTATAATATGTTGTTCGTAGAGAATGATAGCTTCTAGTTCGCCTTTAATATCACTTCTTATATTATTGAGAAGTTTAGTATTATCGGATTTATTGTATTCTGAGAGGGAAAGATTACCTTTACCTGTTAATTTAACATGGCTTGCGACTTCTTTATATTTTTCGTATTCAACAGGATCATATTTTCTAAGTAACTGCATTAACATTCCAAAATGTTTTTTTTCATCCTCCATTATGTGGTACCATATTTCGTTTAGTTCTTTAATATTTGAATGTGAGATGTGAATTGAATAATCATTAATAGCAACTAATTCACCAATCATAGCTTCACGGATTTTATTAGTAAAAAAATACGGAATACCCTGTGGTTGCCTTTCTGTAGTATAACTCATATATACCTCCAAAATCATCACTACTATAATTTATGCGAGACCTAGAGAATAATTACAAAATTCATATTGTCAAAACACATATTTGTATAAAAAATTGATTAATTCATAGATTCAATTAGATAATTAAATGTAACTTAGCGTATTAATAAAATTTAAAATTGTGCAAATATATTTTAAACAGTATAATAACGGAGTACTATATATAGTGGTAGGGAGGAAATACATATGCAATATGTTGTAAAGAGAGATGGAAGAAGAGTTGGGTTTGACACAATGAAGATAACAAGTGCTATAAAAGGCGCGGCCGATGAGATTGCTTATAGCATAAAAGAAAGTGAAGTAATTGAAATTGCCCAAAAGGTAATAGAAAAAATCGAAGGCTTATGTGAAAAACAAATAAGTGTGGAAGAAATTCAAAATATGGTAGAGGAAGAATTATTTAATAGTGAATATAAAGTGATAGGGGAAACCTATTCTAACTATAGAAAAGAAAGAACAAATATTAGAGAAATAAAATCAGATTTAATGAAAGTTATTAAAACTATAGGAATAGAAACAGATAGAGATAATGCGAATGTTGGAAATAACTTTTCATCTAAGTTGCTTAGAATTGCCTCAGAATCAAATAAATGGCATAATTTATCAAGTATGCCAAAACATTTAGCTAAAGCGCACGAAAACGGAGACATATATTATCACGATTTAGACAGTTATAATCTAACTACTAATTGTTTGAACATAGAGACTGGGAAGATACTAAAAAGAGGATTTAATACAGGTTACGGTACAATAAAATCCCCTAGAAGAATAGGTAGTGCAGCAGAACTTTCATGCATACTTCTTCAAAGTGCTCAAAATGATATGTTTGGTGGACAATCGCATGTTGATTTTGAAAATGATATGTCATATTTTGTAGGACTTACAAGGGAAGAAATAAAAAAAAGTGTAGATGAATTACTCCAGCAAACTGGAAGTACTATGGAACAAGAAGCTTTAAATAAATTAGTAGAAGATAGATTAGAAAAAGAAGTAAGTCAGGCAATGCAAGGTATAGTGTTTAATTTGAATACTATGCATTCAAGAGCAGGTAGTCAGGTTCCTTTTAGTTCTCTTAATATTGGAATTCCAAGAGATGATGACGCAGCTTTAGTTTGCAGGATATTCTTAGAAGAATATGAAAAAGGTTTAGGAAAAGGAGAACAACCTATATTTCCAAACATCATTTTTAGAGTTAAAGAAGGAATTAATAGAGAAAAAGAAGATAGATACTATTATCTTTATGAATTAGCTTGTAGAGTAGCTTCTAAACGAATGAATCCTATGTTTATGAATTTGGATGCTGATTTTAATAAAAAAATGTACGATGAAGGTATAGTTGCAGCTACTATGGGTTGTAGAACTTATATAATGGGCAACGTAAATGGTAAACCAGGTCCGGAAGGAAGAGGAAATATAGCTCCAACTACGATTAATTTACCAAGACTAGGTATACTAGCAAAAGGTGATGTTGAGAGATTCTTTGAAATTTTAGATAGCAGATTAGAATTGGCAAGAGAATCTTTAATTCATAGATATGATGTACTTAAAAAATTAAAAGTAAAGGATCTTCCTTTTGTAGCAGGTCAAGAAATTATGAGAGGTTCTGAAGGATTAGACGGTAATGACTCTATTGAACCAATACTTAAGCAAGGTACTTTTTCAATAGGATTTATAGGGCTTGCTGAAACGTTAACAGCTTTAGTTGGTAAACACCACGGTGAAGATGAAGATAGCTATAAACTTGGATTAGAAATAATTCAACATATAAGAGATTTCTGTGATGAATGTGTAGAAAGAGATCATTTGAATTGGTCTTGCTATGCTACTCCAGCAGAAGGTTTGTCAGGAAAGTTTATACTTCAAGATAGAAATATCTTTGGGGATATTAAAGGAGTTACAGATAAAAATTATTATACGAATAGTTACCATATACCAGTTGGACATCAGATATCTATTAAAGATAAGGTAGAAAAGGAAGCTCTTTTTCATAAGATGTGTAATGCAGGACACATTACTTATATTGAAATGGATGGATATCCAACACCAGAAGCAGTTAAGTCTGTAATAGACTTTTCTTATAAAAATACTAACATTAGTTATATGGGTATCAATTTTCATATGAAATATTGCAAAGAATGTGGAGAAAGAGTGGAACCTGATAAAAACACTTGTCCTAGTTGCGGAAGTGACAATATACAAGGTATTTCAAGAGTAACAGGATATTTATCTTTAGATGAGAGATTTGGTTCTGGAAAAGTTGCAGAAAGAGCGGATAGAACATCCCATGCGGGGGATCATTCGAAGACATATAATTAAATAATAATGCACAATGCACAATTTTCAATGCACAATTAAGGAGGAGATTTTTTAGCGGAGCTAAAAAATCTCTTTTGTTGAATAATAAATTAAAAAGGGGGAGCGGTATGATAAAACCAAAAGAAATCAGGCTTGCAGGAATTATTTATGAAAGTATGGTTAATGGACCGGGCATAAGAAGGGTATTATTTTCACAGGGGTGTATGCATAATTGTGAAGGTTGCTTCAATCAGGAAACACATCCTATGGATGGGGGAGAGCTTGTAGATATAGAACTTATAATTAATGATATTAATACTAATCCGTTATTAAATGGGGTTACTTTTTCAGGTGGAGATCCTTTTGAAAGACCACAAGAATTTTCTTATATAGCGGAAAATGTTATAAAAGAAGATTTCAATATATGGTGTTATACAGGATATACCTTTGAATTTATCATTAATAATTTTGACAAGAGACCTTATTGGAAAGAGTTGCTTTCTAATATAGATGTTCTTATAGACGGTAAATTTGATAAAAATAAAAAAGTCGATAATCTAAAATATAGAGGATCTAGTAATCAAAGAATTATAGATGTTAAAGGAAGCTTGAAATTTGGTAAGGTAATTGAACTTCAATATTAAAAAAGTAATTTATATATTTACGATGATTAGAAAATAGAAATGAAATATAATAGTTTAAGACTTGGCCAAAAGGTGAAGTCTATTTTATATACAAATTTAAAAGTAAAACAAGCTTACACGACCGATTTTTTACAAATAAAGCGCAAGTTTATGAAATAAATATTTTCAAGAATTTTGATAAAAATGGTAAATTAATAACGAAGATTGATGATAGTTATAGTAAAGCCTTTGAGAATTTAGATGGATTAAATTAAAAATAAATTTAACGATATAAGTGAGTAAATAAGAGAAGATACTAGATATAACTAGCATAATCAATTTAATTTCATTAGAAGAAGTTTTTTTAGGTTGAAAAATTAACAAATATGATATATATTATTACTTGTAGATAATAATTATTAAATAAGAAATCATATTGAATGATAAGAGATTATTTCGTTTATTTGTTACCATTCATATGTTATAATTTAAAAAATATTAAAAAAATTAATTTAGAATATGGGAGGAATTATTGATGAAAAAGTTTGTTTGTACAGTATGTGGATATGTTCATGAGGGAGAAGAGGCACCAGAGGTATGTCCTTTATGTAAAGCACCAAAAGAAAAATTCCAAGAGCAAGTTGGGGAATTAGCTTGGGCTGATGAGCACAAAATAGGCGTTGCTAAAGATGTTGATCCTAGAGTGGTTGAAGGATTACAACAAAACTTTATGGGAGAATGTACTGAAGTTGGTATGTACTTAGCTATGAGTAGACAAGCAGATAGAGAAGGATTCCCAGAAGTAGCTGAAGCATATAAAAGAATAGCTTTTGAAGAAGCAGAGCATGCTTCAAAATTTGCTGAATTATTAGGTGAAGTTGTTACAGACAGTACTAAAAAGAATTTACAATTAAGAGTAGATGCAGAGTATGGTGCTTGTACTGGTAAAAAAGAATTAGCCACTTTAGCTAAACAATTGAACTATGATGCAATTCATGATACAGTACACGAAATGTGTAAAGATGAAGCGCGTCACGGAAAAGCATTCAAAGGTCTTTTAGAAAGATACTTTGATAAATAATTCTAACTAAATATGAATTGAAAAGCTTCCTGATGAAGGAAGCTTTTTTTAATATATATAGTGTTACTTTTAAAATATAGAGTGCAATTTGCAGAGTGCAGAGTGAAGTGAAGTTCAAAGGATAAAGATTAAAATATTTAGAAGATAAAAGATTAGAAGACTTAAAGATAAATATTTGGATGAAAATGATTTAAAGGGAACTAGCAAAAGCGTGATATAATTGTAAGCTATTAACATTGACAGCGTCGCTGCGTTTTGATAGAATTTTAACATAGTTCAAGTATTGAGACTAAGTTGTCTTTTTATTTGTTTATTTACAAATAATTACCTGACAGAGAAGGGAAACTAATCTGAAAGGAAGTTACACATATAATAATAGCTGTAGTATAAACATAGATTTTTATGTTTATAGTATTATGCGTATTTAATTATGAGTATAACTTTCCTTATATTAGGAGAGTTTTTTTTATTATACATCAGACTGTAAACTATGAACTGCGAACTGTGCACTGTGAACTATGAACTGTGCACCATGAACAATACAAAGGAGGAAACCTATGATTATTAAAGAAATAATTAATAAATTATATCAAACCAATGATGCTTCAAGGGAAGAGCTTTTGTTTCTTCTAGATAATATTAATGAAGATGAAAAAAAATTTCTTTTTCAAAAGAGTTTAGAGACTTCACAAAAGTTTTATAGTAATAAAGTATTCATGAGAGGACTTTTAGAGTTTACAAATTATTGTAAGCAGCATTGTATGTATTGTGGTATAAGAGCTGAAAATAAGTTGGCGGATAGATATAGATTAACTGTAGAAGATATAATGAGTTGTTGTGAAAATGGAGATAAACTTGGGTATAATACTTTTGTACTTCAAGGGGGAGAAGACCCTTATTACACTGATGATAAAATTGTAGAAATTATAGAAGCTATAAAAGAGAGGTTCCCCGAAAAAGCTATAACTCTTTCTATTGGTGAAAAGAGTTACGATTCGTATTTGAAATATTTTAATGCGGGTGCAGATAGATATTTATTAAGACATGAAACAGCAACACCAGAGCTTTATAGAAAGTTTCATCCAAATATGTCCTTTGAAAATAGAATTGAATGCTTATATAATTTGAAAAAAATTGGCTATCAAGTAGGGGCTGGTTTTATGGTAGGATTACCAGGTCAAAAGAATGAAGATTTAGTAAATGATTTAGTTTTTCTTAAAAAATTATATCCTCATATGATAGGTATTGGACCATTTATACCTCATAAGGATACTGCTTTGGCAAATGAAAAAGGTGGAACTGTAGAAAAAACTTTGTTGATGCTTTCATTAACAAGATTGTTAGTTCCAGAAGTCTTACTGCCTTCTACAACAGCAATGGGGACGCTAGATCCAAAGGGAAGGGAAAAGGCACTAAAGGTTGGAGCAAATGTAGTTATGCCAAATTTATCACCTATAAATGTGAGAGAGAAGTATTCATTATATGATGGCAAAATATGTACAGGTGATGAGGCAGCTCACTGTAGGAATTGTATAGAGGGAAGGATAAATAGTGCAGGATTTGAAGTAGATATGGCTAGAGGAGATAACATAAATTGGGGGAGGAATTAAAATGTTTATAAACCACGAATATATTAATAATTTACTAAATGATGCAAAAGAGGCTACAGAGGAAGACGTTCAAAAGGTTTTGGAAAAAGCAAAAAACAGTGAAAAACTTACGCATAAAGATATTGCAATTCTTCTTCAAATTGAAAATACAGACCAAAAGGAAGAAATGTTTAAAATAGCAGGAGAAATAAAGCAAAGAATATATGGTAATAGGGTGGTTGTGTTTGCACCTTTATATATTAGTGATTATTGTGTAAATAATTGTACTTATTGTGGATATAAAAGAGATAATGAATTTAATAGAAAAAGATTGAATAGAAGTGAGATTCAGCAAGAGGTTATGCTACTTGAGAAAATGGGACACAAGAGACTTGCTCTAGAATTTGGAGAAGACCCGGTAAATTGTACTATAGATAATGTTATAGATGCTATAGAGGCAGTATATTCTACTAAAAATGAAAATGGAAATATAAGAAGAGCAAATATTAATATAGCAGCGACAACAGTAGAAAACTATAAAAAATTAAAAGCCGCCAATATCGGAACATATATATTATTCCAAGAAACTTATCACAAACCAACTTATGAAAAGGTTCATCCTAAATCTTTAAAGGGAGATTATGAATATCATTTGACTGCTTTTGACAGAGCCATGGAAGGTGGAATTGATGATGTAGGCGGAGGCGTTTTGTTTGGACTTTCTGATTATAAATTTGAAGTTTTGGCACTTATGCTTCATAATGACCATTTAGAAGAAAAATATGGTGTTGGATTTCATACTATTTCTGTTCCTAGATTAAGAAAAGCGGAAGGAATGGGATTGGAAGATTTCCCTAATATATTAGATGATGATATGTTTGAAAAATTAGTTTCAATAATAAGAATTGCAGTTCCTTTTACAGGAATTATATTATCAACTAGGGAATCAGCGGAAATGAGAAAAAAACTATTGGACCGTGGAGTGTCTCAAATAAGTGCTGGGTCTTGTACAGGAGTTGGTGGATACAAAGAAGAAGATACTCTTGGGAGAAGTATAAATCAATTTGATTTAGCAGACCATAGAAGCCCTCTAGATGTACTTAAAGAGTTAGTAGAAGATGGACATTTGCCTAGCTATTGTACAGCTTGTTATAGAAAAGGAAGAACTGGAGATAGATTTATGAGTCTTGCTAAGTCAGGGCAGATTCATAATGTGTGTCATCCTAATGCTTTAATGACACTTATGGAATTTATACTGGATTATGGAGATGCGGAAATATTTAATAAAGGCGAGAAATTTATAACGCAAGAAGTTGAAAAGATAGAACGAGAAGATATTAAAGAGCTTACTAAGAATAATCTTAAGAGAATAAAAAATGGGGAAAGAGATTTATTTATATAAGCTAGATAATTCACAATAAATTAATTTTAAAGATAGGTATAGCCTATCTTTTTTTTCATCTATATGTGGTATAATTTTAGTATAAAATGGACATTAATTAGATAATAAAGGACGAGGTGTAACATGGAAGAATCTACAGTGAATTTGATATTTAAGAAAATAACGAGAATGTTAATTATAACTATAATTGCTCTTATGTTTTTATTTCAATCAGGGTTTAGAAAAGGTTTTTTTGATATGTTAGACCCAATAGTGATAGCTTTTGCAATTGCATATTTAATAGACCCCTTTGTAAGATATCTAAATAGGAGATTTAAAATAAAAAGAGGATTAGGTATTTTAATTTCAGTGGCAGTACTCATTGCAATAATTGTGTTGATTTTTGCAATTATAGTTCCAAGTATAGTTTCTAATATTTCAGATCTTATAAATAAAATACCTGAAAATTTTACTTTGAACTTTGATATTGCGAATAAATATATTAAGGAAACAAATAATGAATATTTATTGGCTGTTATTGATTATATAAATTCATCTCTTGAATCTATACTAAAATCTATTGCTAGTATTTCTTCAATAGTATTAGAACAAGTAGTAGTTAATGCGTTTAAAATAACTTCTTCTGTTGTTAGTATAATACTTAGTTTTACAATTGCGATTTATATGTTAGTAGATAAAAATGATTTGCTTGCTAGAATTAAAAGAATAACATACGCATTTTTGAAAAATGATAATGCAGATTATTTAAATAAAGTAATGAAAGAAAGCAACGAAATATTTTCAAAGTTTTTTATTGGTAAATTTATAGATTCTTTAATTATTGGAGTGCTTTGTTTCTTTATATTGCTGATTTGTAGAATACCGTTTGCTTCTATAATAGCAATTATAGTTGGTATATCAAATATGATTCCTTATTTTGGGCCTATAATAGGGGCTGTTCCGGCTTGCCTTATTGCATTATTAAATGGACCGATAGTTATGGTGTGGGTTTTAATTATAATAGTTATATTACAACAGTTTGATGGGTTAATATTAGGACCTATGATTCTCGGTGATTCAGTTGGAGTTAGTGCGTTTTGGATAATTGTTGCAGTGACATTAGGGGGTATCCTTTTTGGAGTGGCAGGAATGCTTGTTGGTGTACCTATTGTTGTTTTATTAAAAACACTTTTAGAGGAAGAAGCTGATAAAAGGTTGAAAGCTAAAAATATGGCATCTTTGGGGATGGAATCTATACGTGATATAAAAGACACTTCGAAAACACCTATTTGGATGAAAAAAATACATATAAAAAAGAAAAATAAAAAATAATATACATAAAATGTAAATTATTCCTGAAATAGTTGAAAAAAGTGAATTTATGTAGTAATATATATATAGAATAAATTAATATTTTATGGAAGGAAATTTCTATGGATACTAAATGTTTAAAAGGAAAACATGCTGCTTTGTATTATTATGGAAGAGAACATCTATATGTTAATATTGCATATAAGATAAAAGAAGCACAAAAGAGCAATGGCAAAGTATTATTATGTATGGACCATAGTGATTATAATGAACTATTAAGCATTTTAAAAAAGGAATTTTCATACCCTATTAACAATGTAGAGTTTTTAGATATAAGGTATATGATTGAATTATCAAAATTGAATTATGAACAATTTAAAGTGGGTTTTAAAAATCTAGCTTCAAATTCAAAAAAACAAGGATATCAAACGACTTGTGTTATTGGGTTATGTTCAGCATTTATAAATGTGGCTTCTTTGAATGAATTTTTGGAATTTGAAGAAAAGATAACAGAAGCTTTAGAAAATATACAATTAAATATTATTTGTGCATACGATATAGAAGATTATATAAATGATAGAAATACTATAGGTGAAGAAGCTATAATTCGTTCTAGGGTAGACCATAAATATTTGTATACTAATTTTAGGTATGCAGATATGAAAAAAGAGCTTAATAATATAAGAATATAGGATTTTGTAAAAGATCTATAATAAAAAGAAGATGGAATCCATCTTCTTTTTTAGAGCTTATTTATTTGCGTGGTGAAAGATAGTTAAAAAAAACTTTCTCTACTTTTTCTTTGTTTTCTATGGGTGAGACAACATAGTAAATATCTTTATATTTGCTATTAACATCGTCAGAACTTATAAAAATTTCTTCTAAATCTTTAGATAAAACAATAGAACCTAGAATGTTATATTTTTCTTTAGTATCAATTGATAGGTAGCCAACATATTCTTTTGATGAATTCTGGGTAAATTCTACTTGGTAAGTTAAATCATCAAAGTTTACTTCAGATACTATTATATCAGATGAAAATGGGTTTTTTCTTAATGTACCATTAAAATCTATCTTTACATTTTTAGTAGTATCTTTATTGTTAGAATAAATAACTCCTGTATAAGATTTGTTTATATCGACAGGGGTCATATAAATGTAGGTTCCAAATAAAGCGATTAAAAATATTAAAAGTGTTGAGATGATTATTTTCTTTTTCATATATATCCTCCCGATATTATAAATCTTTATTCAAAAAAATATAAATTTTCATACATATACTTATATTATAAGGGTTATAATAATCTCTTTCAATAAAAATATAGTATAAATATAATTTATTTTTATAACACGAGGGATAAAAAAATGAAGGAATATACATATTAACAATATTAATTACAAGATAATTAATATTGTTAAATAAAAATTAACAAGTTATGCATTGAAAAACAAAGAGAATAGTTATATTATTATACTAAGGTCAAAGAAAGACAAAGTCAGTAGAGGTGATATTTTGGCAAAACTTTCTGATTCAATAGAAGTGTTTATAAAATCTTTAATGAAAGATGATAAAAAAAATATTTTAGATATTCAAAGAAATGAGTTAGCTTGTTATTTTAGTTGTGCACCATCACAAATTAATTACGTGCTTTCAACAAGATTTTCAAGTGAAAAAGGCTATTTTGTTGAAAGTAGAAGAGGTGGAGGGGGCTATATACGCATAAGAAGAGTAGAGTACGACGATAATCAGCCTTTGTTTTCTTTGATAAATGAAAAAGTTGGTGATAATATAACCTATGATTCTGCACTTAAAATTATAGAAAGTTTATTAGATAATAGACACATAAATATAAGGGAAAGCAATATTATGCTCTCTGCAGTAAATGATAGGTCATTAGTTGTAGCTACAGGGAATAAGAATGAATTAAGAGCATCTATAGTGAAAGCAATGATGATTTCTGTATTTTTCAATAAATAACATATATGTTAAAATAATAAAGAGGTGATTTTATGTTATGCGAAGTTTGCGGCAAAAATGAAGCCACTATTCATGTTACAAAAATTATAAATGGCGATAAACAAGAACTTAATATCTGTAAGGCATGTGCAGAAAAGATGGGTGATTTTAATATTGGATCAGATATTGATATGATATCGCCATTCTCTTTTCAAAATATTTTAAGTGGGTTAATGGATTATGTAAATCACTCTGCTCAGAATAAAACGGAAATTGATTTAAAATGTGAGAATTGTGGTACCACATACAGGGAATTTAAGGAAAAAGGATTATTTGGTTGTAGTGAGTGTTATTCAAGTTTCAATACTACTATAATGAATGTTATTAAAGGAGTACAAGGTAATACTACTCATATTGGTAAGTTACCTAAATCTTCTGGAGAAGCTATAATAAAAAGAAAAAAAATGCGTGGATTGAAAGAAGAATTACAAAAGGCTATATATTTGGAAGAGTATGAAAGAGCAGCAGAGATAAGAGATGAAATAAGAGATATAGAAAATGTGGATAAAAGAGATAAAGAAAATGATGAATAGAAAAGGAGACGGCGTTTTGAAGAATTGGATATATGCTGAAAATTCAAATGAGAATGTGGTCCTCAGTAGTAGAATTAGACTTGCTAGAAATCTAGTAAAGATACCTTTTCCAGGAAAATTAGAAGAACACAATTCTAAAGAAGTTATTAATAAAATAGAAGAGGCATTCTATATAAATGATAGTTTTAAAGATATTTATAAAACTAATTATCTTTGGGAAAATAACGATAATATTAATAAATCTTATTATGAAAAACATTTAATTAGTAGCAATTTGGTAAAGAATAAAAGTAAGGCGGCATTTATCATAGATAATGATGAAGTTGTAAGCATTATGATTAATGAAGAAGACCATTTAAGGTTACAATGCATAACAGGGGGATTTAATTTAAAGGACACATATGAATATCTTGATAAGATTGATGATTTGCTTGAAGAAAAGTTAGAATTTGCTTTTGATGAACAATTGGGTTATTTGACTACTTGTCCAACAAATTTGGGGACGGGATTAAGAGCATCGGCAATGTTGCATTTACCTGCGCTTACAATGACTAAAGAGATTAATGGAGTGTTTAATACTTTAACACAAGTTGGAATGACAATTAGAGGATTGTATGGTGAAGGATCAAAGGCACTAGGTATGCTTTATCAAATTTCTAATCAAATAACTTTAGGACTTAGCGAAAGTGAAATTATAGCAAAATTAACTGCAGTAATAAATGGGGTAATAAATCAAGAAATGGTATCAAGAGAAAGGTTATACAAAAAGAGGAGATATGAGTTAGAAGATAGGGTGTTTAGGTCTTTAGGGGTATTAAAATCAGCTATTCTTTTAAGTGATGAAGAAGCATTGGATTTATTGTCAAACTTAAGAATAGGCTTGCAACTAGGGATAATAGATGGGGTTGATGTTACTAAATTAAATGAACTGTTAATAGATGTTCAGCCCTCAGTAATAAGAGTAAACCAACAAGAAAATGAAAATTTATCAGAAAAAGAATTAAAATTAGCAAGAGCTAAAATTGTAAAAGAAAAATTATTAGCATAGTTATCAAAAGAGTAATTAGCAATAAAGGAAGATTTTACGGAGCAAAATCAATGAATATATTAAATTAAAGATTCTCGGCATCAGACGAGAATCATCGATAATTGTGCATTGTGCATTGTGCATTGTGCATTGTGCATTGGTAATTAATTTACAGGAGGTGTGAATAATGATGTTTGGAAGATTTACTGAAAGAGCACAAAAAGTTTTATATTATGCACAAGAAGAAGCGCAGTTTTTTAAACATGGGTATGTTGGGACAGAGCATATTTTGCTTGGGATATTAAAAGAAAAAGGTATAAGCGATAATATATTAACTGCTATGGGTATAAATGAAGCTAACGTTAAAAAATTAATAGAAGAATTTGAAGGTAAGGGAGATGCTAGTTTATCTAGAAATGAAATTCCTTTAACTCCAAGAACTAAAAGATTATTAGAATTAAGTTGGACTGAAGCTAGGAATTTAAGCCATAATCATATTGCACCTGAGCATATTTTATTAGCGCTTATTGGAGAAGCAGAAGGAGTAGCATATACAATTTTAAGTAATTTAGGAGCAGATTTTGAGAAAATAAAGAAAGAATTATTAGGTAGTTTTACGGGGGAAATATCTCAAGAATCTCAGCAAAAGTCAAAAAACTATAGCATGGATACTCCATCATTGAATAAATTCGGAAGAGATCTAACTCAAATGGCTTTTGAAGAAAAATTAGACCCTGTTATAGGTAGGGACAAAGAAACTGAAAGAGTTTTAGAAATTTTATGCAGAAGAATAAAAAATAATCCTTGTTTAATTGGAGATCCTGGAGTAGGTAAGACAGCTATAGCAGAAGGGCTAGCTCAAAAGATAATTAGTGGCTCTGTTCCTGAAATACTTAAGGACAAGAGAGTAGTTACTTTGGATCTTTCGTCAATGGTAGCGGGTTCTAAATATAGAGGTGAATTTGAAGAAAGATTAAAAAAAGTTATGGAAGAGATTAGAGAAGTTGGTAATGTGATCTTATTTATAGATGAGATTCATACTATTATCGGAGCTGGTGGAGCAGAAGGGGCTATAGATGCATCTAATATTTTAAAACCTGCATTAGCAAGAGGAGAAATTCAAGCTATAGGAGCAACAACTATAGATGAATATAGAAAACATATTGAAAAAGATACTGCATTAGAAAGAAGATTTCAGCCAGTTGTTGTAGGTGAGCCTACAAAAGAAGAATCAGTTCAAATATTAATGGGATTAAGAGATAAGTATGAGGCACATCATAGTGTTAAAATAACTGATGAAGCTGTTAAAGCGGCAGTAGAGTTATCAGATAGATATATAACAGATAGATATTTACCAGATAAGGCAATTGATTTGATAGATGAAGCTGGGGCTAGAGTTAGAATACAAACTTTAACTGCACCACCTGATATGAAAAATCTTGAAGAGGAATTGCAGAAAATAGAAAATGAAAAAGAAAATGCAATTTCAGTTCAGGATTTTGAAAAGGCAGCTAATTTGAGAGATAAAGGTAAAGAATTGAGAACAAAATTGGAGGATTATAAAAAGAATTGGAAACAGCAAAGTCAAACAGAAACTAAAATAGTTTCAGAAGAGCAAATTGCTGAAGTTGTTGCTAAATGGACTAATGTGCCAGTAGAAAAACTTACCCAATCAGAGACAGAAAGATTGCTTAATCTAGAAAAAATTCTTCATAAAAGAGTAGTTGGGCAAGAGGAAGCTGTTAAGTCTATTGCAAGAGCGGTAAGAAGAGCCAGAGTTGGCCTAAAAGACCCTAAGAGGCCTATAGGTTCATTTATATTCTTAGGGCCTACAGGAGTAGGTAAGACAGAACTATCAAAGTCTCTAGCAGAAGCTATGTTCGGCGACGAGAATAATATGATTAGAATCGATATGTCAGAGTATATGGAAAAACATGCTGTTTCAAGATTGGTAGGGTCTCCTCCAGGATATGTAGGTTATGATGAAGGTGGACAATTAACAGAAAAAGTTAGAAGGAAACCATATTCAGTAATTTTGTTTGATGAGATAGAAAAAGCACATCCAGAAGTATTTAATATACTTCTTCAAATTTTAGAAGACGGTCGTTTAACAGATGGAAAAGGCAAAACTATTAATTTTAGAAATACAATAATTATTATGACATCTAATGTAGGTGCTTCAACTATAAAAAAACAAAAAACTCTTGGATTTTCTGTAGGTAATGATGAAAGTGAAACAGAATATGAGAAAATGAAAAATAATATTATGGATGAATTGAGGCGTTCCTTTAGACCTGAGTTTTTAAATAGGATAGATGATATTATTGTATTTCATTCTCTACAAGAGAAAGATTTAAAGGAAATAGTGAAGATTATGCTAGAAGAAGTAAGTAGGAGATTAAAAGAACAAAATATATTTATTTCCTTTGATAAGCAGGCTGAAGAATTTTTAACTAAATCAGGATTTGATCTTGTTTATGGAGCAAGACCTCTTAGACGAACAATTACAAAGTTGGTGGAAGATAGTTTGTCTGAGGAAATACTAAGAGGTAACATTAATAAAGGAGATAAAGTAGTTACATCTGTTAAAGATGACAAATTAGTGTTTTTACCAGCAACTATTACTATAAATAAAAAATAAGGAAAAAAGTAGACTACTGACTTAGGTTGGTAGTCTTTTGTAAAATATAAAGTACTTCTTTTTAAAACAAGAGTGAAGTTTGCAGAGCGTTTTTTAAAAATAAGAGTGCAGAGTTCACAGTGCAGAGTGCAGTTAAAAAATTAAAACATAAAAAGATTAAAAGATTAAAAGATTAAAACAAAGTGCAGTTAAAACATTAAAAGGGGGTACAATTGAAGAAAGTTTTGCTATGCAAAATTTCTCAATTGATTTAACAATTAAAGATTTTCTGACCAAAGGGAAGAAAATCATCCACAATTGTGCATTGTGCATTGTGCATTGTGCATTATGCATTATAATTTATATTGCATTATGATTTGTGTTGTAATATTATCATATGTAGATAATTGAAAGAAGGGGGGGTATCTTATTGGCTAAAAGTAAAGTGGTTTTTACTTGTCAACAGTGTGGGTATCAGAGCGTTAAATGGTTTGGTAAGTGTCCATCTTGTCTTGAATGGAATACTGCAGTAGAAGAAGTTGCAAGACCTAAAACAGAAAAAATTAGAGGTCTAGTTAGTGAAAATAAGCCTAAAAGTATTACAGAAATAAGATCAGGTGAATACGAAAGGTATAGTACGGGAATAAAAGAATTAGATAGAGTACTTGGAGGCGGAATTGTAAAAGGGTCTCTTACTTTAATTTCAGGTGCCCCAGGTATTGGCAAATCAACGCTTTTGCTTCAAACTGCACATTATATTTCTGAAAAAATGGGTAAGGTTCTTTATGTGTCAGGAGAAGAGTCAGGAGAACAAATAAAGATTAGAGGAGATAGATTAGGAGCAGTATCACCTGATTTATTTATATATTCTGAAACTAATTTAGAAAAAATTGAAAGTATTATAAGAGAAATAGAACCTGTATTTGTTATAATTGATTCTATTCAAACGTTATACAAAGAAGCATCGGGGTCAGCACCTGGAAGTGTTTCGCAAGTTAGAGATTGTGCAAATGATATAATGAGAATTGGAAAAGGAAGTAATATTCCGTTTTTTATAGTTGCACATGTAACTAAACAAGGCTCATTAGCAGGGCCAAGAGTTTTAGAGCATATGGTAGATACTGTTCTTTCTTTTGAAGGAGAGAGGACTCAAGAATTTAGAATTCTTCGTACAAACAAGAATAGGTTTGGTACAACTAGTGAGATAGGTGTATTTGAAATGAGAAGAGAGGGTCTAGTTGAGGTATCCAATCCATCACAAATATTCATAGAAGAAGGGGAAGAAAAAAGAGAAGGATCGGCTATAGTTGGTATTATTGAAGGAACAAGACCTATATTAGTTGAGATACAAGCGCTAGTTACAAAAACTAATTTGAATATGCCAAGAAGAACGGGGATAGGAATAGATAATTCTAGGTTGAATTTAATATTAGCTGTACTTGAGAAAAAATTAAGAATACCTTTTTACGGATATGATGTATATGTTAACGTGGTTGGAGGATTAAGTATAGATGGTACACATGCTGATTTAGGTGTAGCTGCAGCTTTGATTTCAAGTATTAAGAGTACACCACTTAAAAATTCTAGGCCTATAGTTATTGGTGAAGTTGGATTAACAGGTGAAGTTAGACCTGTTGCCTATTGTGAGAAGATAGTTAATGAAGGACTAAAAATGGGATTCCAGAGCTTTATTGTACCATCTAGAAATAGAGAAAAGATTAAAAATAGCAATGCAAATATAATTTCGGTAGAAACTTTAATAGAAGTTGTCAACAAATGCTTTTAATTTTAATAGTATATAATGTGATACTATAATATTTTTCAATACTAGATAGTATTTTTAAAATTTTCATATTATTTTCATATAAAATTGCTCATTGCGAATTATTAATTAATTAAAACTTTAATTATAATCAATATTAGTAGTATAAAGATATAGATTTTATCAAAAGAATTGTAATGCTCTGTGAGAGGAGGTTTAACATGAGAGATAAAAAGGATGAAAAGTTAATTGAAATATTAAAGAAATTAGCTCCAGGAACTCCACTAAGAGAAGGTCTTGATAATATTTTGAGGGCTAAAACTGGTGGACTTATTGTTGTAGGAGATACAGAAGATATACTTAAAGTAGTAGATGGCGGATTTAAGATAGATTCTGAGTACAGTCCGTCTTATATTTATGAATTAGCTAAGATGGATGGAGCTATTATCATAAGTAGTGATATTAAGAAAATATTATGTGCAAATACGCAAATAATAACTGATTTTACAATTCCAACTTATGAAACAGGTACAAGGCATAGAACAGCACAAAGATGTGCTATACAAACAGGCGCCCTTGTAATAGCAATATCACAAAGAAGAAATATAATTACAATTTATGATAAATCAACTAAATATGTACTTAGAAATAGTAGTGTTATTCTTGCTAGAGCTAATCAGGCTCTTCAAACGTTAGAGAAATATGTTGCTGTACTAGATAGGGCGATAGTAAATTTAAATTTACTTGAATTTCAAGATTTAGTTACTTTGTTTGATATAATTGCAGCGATACAAAGAACAGAAATGGTAATGAGAATTGTTGATGAAATAGAAAGGTATATTTCTGAGCTTGGAAATGAAGGAAGATTAATATCTATGCAGTTAATTGAATTAGTTAAATCCGTAGAAGAAGATGGTATTTTTCTTATAAGAGATTATAATAAGGATAATTTGGATTATAAAAAGATATATTCTCAGATTCAAAACATGTCTTCTGATGAACTAGTAGATAAGGTTGTGATTTCAAAATTAATGGGGCACTCAGGTGAATCTCTAATGGATACTATAGTGTCACCTAGAGGGTATAGAATGCTTAGTAAAATACCAAGAATACCTTCTGCAGTAATTGATAATCTGGTTAATGAGTTTAATAAACTTACAACAGTCATGGAAGCTTCTTATGAAGAACTAGATAGGGTAGATGGTATTGGAGAAGCAAGAGCCAAAGCTATTAAAAATGGTCTTAGAAATTTGAGAGAGCAAATCATTATTGATAAACAGTATTAGTTTGAAATAATTCCAAAATGTATTTGGTATAATAAAATAAAAATAGCACAAAATAAGGTTGTTTTGTGCTATAACAATCTTTAAATTTTATCTAAAAGTAAACTTCCCTAGAATTTTAATCTTGTCATATTCTTTTAATAGTATATCGTATAGGTTTAAATCTAGAGAATTACATAAGGAAGCAATATAGAACATATTTGTTCCTAGTTCTCTTTCTATAATTTCCCTGCAATTATCACATAATTGACCTTCAATTTGAGAATTAAAGCTAGCTTTCAAATCTTCTATACGAGCGTTCTCATCATTAGGAATATTTTGTTTTTCAGCCTTTATTTTTATGCATCCGCAATTTGTTACTGATTTTGCGACTGCTCGATTTATTCTGCTTTGTGATTCTTGCAACTTAGTCATAATATCTAATATACTTTTGTGACGTAAAAGACTTTCATTTACTATGTTTTGATAATCGTCAAAAATTACATCCTTCATTATTACCGGATCAACTCCTTATCCAGAGAAAATTATTAGAATTCCTTAAATAAAATTATAATTAGTTTAGTGCAATTTTGTCAATTAAGTTATTAATTAATAGAATGAATTGTGTTATTAATATAGTATTGCATTATATTAAATATTGATAGGGGGATTTGAAAGTTAAATATTGGTTATAATTATAAGTATAATCATAGTTATTATATTAAATTTCACTTAAAATGGTAAATAATTTATTAATAAAGTGTTTTTTTGTTGAAAAGCTATGGTGGATACTATATATTGTTATTATTAGATATAATAGATATAATTATATTTGAAAGGAGGGGAATTATGTTTAATAAAGTGTTAAAGGGATTATTTACTTTAATAGGACTTATTGTGGGTTATTTTGTTGGAGAAGTATTAATTACTTTGAGTAGGCTTGAGTATTTCAAATCTTCGGGATGGTTAACAATTTTATTTATTGGTTTTATTTCGATTCTATTTGGTCTTATTTTTTATTTATTATCACCACTTATTAATTCTGTAATTATAAAGATTATGAATTATTTTGAAGATAATATACAAAAAAAGTCCGGTGAAGAAATTTTGATGGGTACTTTAGGGGCTATTGCAGGGCTTTTGATTTCACTGTTATTTGTAAATTTACTTTCTAAGTTTGGTGTGATTGGTAACATTATAGGAATTATACTAGCATTGATAATGGCTGCACTAGGAGCAGAAATAGGTTTAAGAAAGAAAGATGAATTAATTCAGATATTACCTAGTGTAAGAAAGAACACAGCTAATTCAAAGGAAAAGAAAGTTGTAAAATGTAAAGGAGTTCCTAAAGTTCTAGATACGTCAGTTATTATTGATGGTAGAGTTTTAGATATCTCTCAGACCGGATTTATAGAAGGTGCTCTAATAATACCTAATTTTGTTTTAGATGAATTAAGACATATTGCAGATTCATCGGATAGTCTTAAGAGAAATAGAGGTAGAAGAGGATTAGATATTTTAAACAAGATGCAAAAGGAATTGAAACTAGAAATAGTTATAACTGACAAGGATTTTCCTGAAATTCAAGAAGTTGATAGTAAACTTTTGAAGCTTGCCAAAACAATGAATGGTATGGTTATAACAAATGACTATAATTTAAATAAAGTAGCAGGAGTTCAAGGAGTTCCAGTATTGAATATTAATGAATTAGCAAATGCTGTTAAGCCTGTAGTTTTACCAGGAGAAGAGATGACTATCCAAATAATAAAGGATGGTAAAGAGCAAGAGCAAGGTATTGCTTATCTTGATGATGGTACAATGATTGTTGTTGAAGGTGGTAGAAGGCATATCAATGAAATAATGGATGTAATTGTAACTTCGGTATTGCAAACTGCTGCAGGTAGAATGATTTTTGCAAAGCAAAAAAAGTAGGGAGATATTTTATGGGAAGAAATTGCGCAATAATAGTGGCAGCAGGTAGAGGTAGTAGAATGAATGCCAGTATTAATAAACAATTTTTGCTTCTTAAAGGTAAGCCAATATTGTGGCATACTATTAGATGTTTTGAAGAAAATAGTGATATTGATGATATAGTTCTGGTTTTAGCAAAAGAGGATTTTGAATATTTTAAAAGTAATGTGGATTTTAATATATTTAAAAAGATTAGTAATATTATTTTTGGAGGAGATACACGCCAAAGTTCTGTTGTTAATGGATTAAATGCAGCCCAAGTAGAAGAAAAAGATGTTGTCTTAATCCATGATGGAGCAAGACCTTTCGTAAGTAAGGATATAATAAGTAATGGAATAGAGTATGCAAAAAAATATAAAGCCGCTGCTTGTGGAGTGAGACCTAAAGATACTATCAAGGTGGTTAATACAGATGGATTTGGTAGTAAAACTTTGGTTAGGGATGAGTTAGTTTGTATTCAAACTCCACAATGTTTTCAGTATAAAACAATTTTAGAATCTCATAGAAAAATTAATAAATCAAAAATTATTGTAACTGATGACACAGCTGTTGTAGAAGCCTGTGGACATAAGGTTTATGTTTACCCAGGAAGCTATAATAATATTAAAATAACTACACCAGAAGATTTGCAGCTAGGAGAAATAATACTTAATAGTAAGAATATATTGACATGAAATATAGATGTAAGTATAATTACTTTATAAAATTATATATTATGCGTTGATAAAGAATAGTAGAGGCGTAACTTAAAGAGAGAAAATCCATAGGCTGAAAGATTTTCTATAGCTTCGAACCTGCTTTTGAGCAGTAGGCAAAACCTACCGGATATTCCGTTATGAAATTAAGAAATAATTTAGGTGGTACCGCGATAAACTCGCCCTAATATAGGGTGGGTTTTTTTATGTATAAGGAAATATATTTTCCTTTTCCTATGCAATAAAAAAATAGTTAATAATATTTAATATAAAAACAATAGTTAAACATTTTTAGGTATAATCTATAATAATTTAGGAGGAAACAATATGAAAATGAAAGATATGTTAATTATAACAAAAAGAGAAATTCCAGCTGAGGCTGAAATTGCAAGTCACCAATTAATGTTGAGGGCGGGGATCATTAGAAAACTTGCATCAGGAGTGTATAATACATTACCTTTTGGGTTAAGAAGTTTAAAGAAGGTTGAAAATATAATTAGAGAAGAAATGGATGCTACTGGAGCACAAGAATTCTTAGCATCAGCTATGGTACCAGCAGAATTATGGGAAGAATCAGGAAGATGGTATGCTTATGGTCCAGAATTATTTAGATTTCATGATAGGAGCAGTAGAGAATTTTGTTTAGGGCCTACACATGAAGAAGTTTTTACAGAAATAGCTAGAGGTGAAATAAAATCTTATAAACAAATGCCAATTAATCTGTATCAAATTCAAACTAAATATAGAGATGAAAGAAGACCAAGATTTGGAGTAATGAGATCAAGAGAATTCATAATGAAAGATGCATATAGTTTTGATAGAGATTATGAGGGATTGAATGCTTCATATGATAAAATGTATGATGCTTATGTAAAAGTTTTTGAAAGATGTGGACTTAAAACTTCAGCAGTTGAAGCTGATTCAGGAGCTATAGGTGGAAGTGCATCAGCTGAATTTATGGTTAAATCAGAAATCGGTGAGGATGAGGTTGTATTCTGTAATGAATGTGGATATGCTGCTAATATGGAGAAAGCGCCTTCTACAGCTGAAATGGCTGAAAAAGAAGAATATAAAGACTATGAGGAAATTGAAACACCAAATGTAAAAACAATTGATGACCTAGTTGACTTCTTTAATACAACATCTAAGAAATTTGTGAAGACGTTGATATTTAGAGCAGATGAAAAAATAGTTGCTGTTCTAGTAAGAGGAGATAGAGATGTTAATGAAACAAAGGTTAAAAATGCAATAGGTGGAGTCGTTGATTTTGAAATGGCTAATGAAGAAGAAGTATTTGAAGCCACTAGTGCTGGAATTGGATTTGCAGGCCCAATAGGATTAAAAGTAGATGAAACTTTTATTGATATTGAAGTTACTGAGATGTACAATTTTATTGTAGGGGCAAACCATACTGGATACCATTATGTTAATGTTAACTATAAAAAAGATTTTGATGGAACAATTGGAGACTATAGAAATGTAACTAAAGATGATACTTGTCCAAAATGTGGTAGTAGTATTACCATAGCAAGAGGAATAGAGGTAGGTCACATATTTAAGCTTGGAACTAAGTATTCTGAAGCTATGGGAGCTAACTTTACAGATGAAGATGGAAAATTAAAGCCATTTGTAATGGGTTGTTATGGAATAGGTGTTAACAGAACGATGGCTACTGTTATTGAGCAAAACAACGATGAAGATGGTATAATATGGCCATTAGCTGTTGCTCCTTATCATGTTGTAGTTGTTCCTGTTAAAGTAAAGGATGAAAAGCAGATGGAAGTTGCTTTGAAAATATATAATGAACTTAAAGAAGCCGGAGTAGAAGTTTTATTAGATGATAGAAATGAGAGACCGGGGGTTAAATTTAAGGATGCTGATTTAATTGGATTACCAATAAGAATTACTGTCGGCAGAGGTGTAACTGAGGGTAAGGTTGAATATAAATTAAGAAAAGAAGCTGAAAAAACAGAAATTGCAATTGAAGATGCTTTAGGTAAAGTAAGAGAAGAATTTGCTGATAACAATATGAAATTGTAATTGGATAAAGAATTAATATATAAATAAGGAATATAATGAAGAGGTGTGAAAATGAATATAGGATTAGAAGAAATTGAGAAAGCAAAAGAAGTATTGAAGCATATAGCCAGAAAAACACCTCTTATTTATTCTGGTACATTTTCAAAAATCACAGGTAATGAAGTATATTTTAAATGTGAAAATAAACAAAAAACAGGTTCTTTTAAATTACGAGGTGCGTATAATAAAATTTATAATTTGAGTGATGATGAAAGAAATAAAGGTGTTATTGCATCTTCGGCTGGGAATCATGCTCAAGGAGTAGCATATGCAGCAAGCAGTTTTAATATTAAATCCACTATTGTCATGCCTGTTACAGCACCACTAGCAAAAGTTCAGGCTACTATTGGATATGGAGCTACTGTTGTAAAATATGGGGAAGTTTACGATGAGTGTTTTGAAAAGGCTATGGAAATCAAAAAGGAAACGGATGCAACTTTTGTCCATCCCTTTGATGATGAAGATGTAATTGCGGGCCAGGGGACCATTGGACTAGAAATATTAAGAGATCTACCTACGGCTGATGTATTGTTGATACCTATAGGTGGTGGAGGACTTATATCAGGAGTGGCAGCTGCTGCAAAGGCAATAAATAGTAATATAAAGATAGTTGGGGTAGAACCTGAAGTGATTCCCTCTGGCAAAATGTCTTTTGAAAAAGGTGAAATAATAACTCTTCCGGGGGTTAAATCTCTAGCGGATGGGATTTCTGTAAGGAAAATCGGAAATTTAAACTTTCAATATATAAAAAAATATGTGGATAAAATAGTAACTGTTTCAGAAGATGACATTGCACATGCTATTTATCTCCTTTTAGAAAGAGGTAAACTGATGGCGGAAGGAGCAGGAGCTGTTTCTTTAGCTGCACTACTTTCTGGTAAAGTGGATTATAGAGGTAAAAAAGTAGTGTCTTTGATAAGTGGAGGTAATATAGATATAGCCATGGTTTCTAAAATAATTGACAGACAATTAATTCTAACTAAAAGACGAATTAGTTTCAATGTTGATATTAAGGATAAAATGGGACAGCTAGGGTACTTTATAACTACATTAGGGTCTTTAGGTGCTAACATTATTAAGGTTAGACAGGAAAAAACATGGGAAGAAAAAGGATTAGAATATGCAACTGTAACATTTGAGATAGAAACAGAATCCAGAGAACAGTCATACAGTATATTGAACGAACTAAAAAATAGAGGGTATGAGATAGATATTTTAAGATAAGGGAGGTCTTAAAGTGAAAATATTTAATTCATTGACAAGACAAAAAGAAGAGTTTATACCTTTGAACAAGGACGAAGTGAACATGTATGTTTGTGGTCCTACAGTTTATAATTTTTTCCATATAGGTAATGCAAGGACTTTTGTGGTTTTTGATACTGTTAGAAGATACTTAGAATATAGAGGGTATAAAGTAAATTATGTTCAAAACTTTACAGATATTGATGATAAGATGATAAAGAAAGCAAATACAGAAGGAATTACAGTAAAACAGCTTGGTAAAAGATATATAGATGAGTACTATAAAGATGCAGATGCGCTGAAAATAAAGAGAGCAACTTTTAACCCTAAAGCTACAGACTATATAGGGGATATAATTAAGTTTGTAAAAGAATTAGAAGATAAGGGCTATGCTTATGAGGTTGATGGCGATGTCTATTTTAGCACTAGTAAATTTCCGCAATATGGTAAGTTGGCAGGTCAAAGTCTAGAAGACCTACAAGCTGGAGCAAGAATTAAAGTAGATGAGAGAAAAAAGAACCCAACAGATTTTGCAATATGGAAAAGTCAAAAACCAGAGGAACCTGCTTGGAATAGTCCATGGGGTATGGGAAGACCTGGATGGCATATTGAATGTTCATGTATGGCAGGAAAAATATTAGGAGATACAATTGATATTCATGCAGGGGGAGTAGATTTGAAATTCCCACACCATGAAAATGAGATTGCACAGAGTGAAGCTAAAAGTGGTAAGACTTTTGCTAACTACTGGATGCATTCTGCTTTTTTGAATATAGACAATAAAAAAATGTCAAAATCTCTTAATAATTTTTTTACTGCAAGAGAAATACTAGAACAATATGATGCTGAGGTAATAAGATTATTTATGCTTTCAGCTCATTATAGAACACCTTTGAATTTTAGTCGTGACTTATTAGAGAGTGCTAAAGCTTCTCTTGAAAGGCTTTATAATGCAATTTCTAATCTTGAAAATCTTCTTGAAGAATCGCAAATTGATAAAATAGTGCAAGAGGAAGAGGTATATTTTAATTCCCTTTTAAAATATAAAGAAAATTTCATAGCTAAGATGGATGATGATTTTAATACTGCAGATGCTATTTCGATTATGTTTGATTTAATAAAAGATGTAAATACTAATGTAAGTGGAATAAATTCAAAAGAATTAGTCAATAAGATTCTTTCTTTAATAAAAGATTTAGGGTCTCCACTTACACTGTTACAAGAGACAACAAAAGGTGAGATAAACGATGAAATAGAGAAGTTAATTGAACAAAGGCAAAAAGCTAGATTAGAGAAGAATTGGGCAAAAGCAGATGAAATTAGAGATATACTTAAAGAAAAAAATATTGTATTAGAGGATACCCCACAAGGTGTCAGATGGAAAGTAGTGAAATAAAAAGAGCGTGAATATGCTCTTTTTTTACGTAGTGAAGAATTATTTTTGGACTAAATTAATTTACTTAGGAAAAGTTTTAATATTAACAGTATTCTAAAACATAGACAATAAATTAAATAGAATAGAATTATATTATTTATTGCCTAACTATTGCAAAATAAAGTATAATGAAAGTTAGTATATAGATTAGTAATTATGAATTTGATTTGTTCCTTAGGAAAATATTTACCGATTTACTAATTAATGTAGGGATAAAGCAATGAATGAATTGGGAATTCTATATTTTGGCATGTGAATAAAATAAATAGTTGGAGAAAAAAATGGAATTTAATAAATTTAAAGAAAAATTTAATGAAAAAGATGCAAAATTTCTTAATCCGTTGGTTTTAGCCTATGTAGGAGATACGGTTTTTGATTTGTTTATAAGAACTTATTTAGTGGATGAAAAAAGAGAGTTTTCTGTTAATAAATTACATAAAATAGCTACTTCTTTTGTGAAAGCAAGTGCACAATCAGAAGTAATGATGAAAATAATGGAGGAATTATCGGAAGAAGAGCTGTCTATCTTTAAAAGAGCAAGAAATTGCAAGTCGGGTTCAATACCTAAAAATGCAACAGTTAGGGATTACAAATCAGCTACTGGATTTGAAGCCCTTATTGGGTATCTATATTTAACAGAACAGCAAGAGCGATTGAATTACATAATGAGTTTAGTTATTAAAGATAAAGAGATATAAAAATAAATTAAGATTAAAAGAATTATTGACATGAAAAAAAATATCATTTTTGCTAGATGAAGCTATAATTGCAGCTGGTGGAATAAAGGAACGTACATTTATAAAATGGGTTGATGGCATATTTAGGAGGTTAAGAAATATATGAGAATTTCAAATTTTGAGCATACAGGATTAGATAAAGTTGAGCTTTTGATAGAAAAAAATAAAATCAAATACTTAGATGAAAAAACAATTAAAGAGATTTTAAAAACTACAAATATATCTTTTGTTGCAGAAGGAATAGATAGAATACAAAGTACATTATTATGTGAACTAAAAGATTCCTATGTACAGCAAAGTCAAAGATATGTAACAATGAAAGAGGATTCGTACAAATTACCTGTATTGGATGATGAGGATAATAAAAAAGCAAAAGAATTAACGGAGAAATTATTTAAATTATACGAAACAATGTCTCAGATGAAAGATGGAAATTTTAAAGGCAGACCCAAAATAAATAATTATAAGTATGAGATACCAATTGAGGACGCACGGTATATTTTACCTTTAGCTACTAAAACTAATGTTTGTGTAGCTATGACTGGCGACAAACTTTATGAGTTATTTTTGCTTATTAATGACAAGCGATATTTAAGTATTTTTACTGAATTAAGAGAAGAAATATCTAAAATTTTACCAAATAAATTGGCTCATTTGCTTCCGAATTCTTATGATGGAGGTAAAGATAAAGACATTATTCAGAGTTTATACACAAAAGATATGGATAAGATCAATCATGAAAAAAATATGGTTTTATTAAATTGTTTTGAAAATATAGATTTAAAAGTAGGACTAGGTGCTTTAACTAGTACACAGGCAAGAACCGTATCAGAAACATTGATTAAATGGGGAGAAGAAGCCATAGATAAAGCAGAAGGGGTTGTTGAAAGAGTTTTAGGGTATGGACATGATAGTATAGCTGAACAAGCTAGAACAACCTTTGGAATGATGTGCAGTATGGTAACTTATCATCAACAAATTAGACATAGGCTTTCTCAAAATCATAGAGAAGATTTGGATAATATTATAATAAAAAAAGACAGACCTATTGTTGTACCAAAGAGTATTGAAAAATCTATTTTTTTCAATGAATATTATAAGTTAACAGATGAATATAAAAAATTTAGAGTATATGTTTTTGAAAAATATGGTCAAGATAAAGCATATCCATTTATTTTGAATTGTGACCAAATTAAATTTATTATTTCAACAAATGCAAGGATAGATACTGAAATGTTAGCAGAAAGAACATGCATGAATGCACAATGGGAGATTAGAGAGTTAGCAACGAAAAAGCTGATGATTTTAAGAAAGAAGTCTAATGTTCTATATGAAAATGCACTTCCGTCCTGTGTATTTGGTAAATGCAAAGAAGGAAAACTTTCGTGTGGTAGTCAATCAGAAATGAGAGAAAAATTCCGATAAAAAATTATATTGTTTAAAATATAATTTTTGAGATTATAAAGTAGTGTTATGTAGGGAATAGTAAAAATCGAAGGAAATTATTGAATTTACAACCAAATTAACAAGTGTGTGATATAATTCTATAATAGATATTAATTATAATAAATAATCGTAAAATTTTAAAAAATTTAAATATAATTTTAAGAAAGAGAGCGTTAAAACAATGGCAAATAGAAATAGAGATAATAAAAATAATAATTTTAGAAATAACAAAACAGGAGAAAGAAATAACGAAAAAAGTTACGATAAAAATAAATCATTTAAGAAAAATTTTGATAAAAATTCTGAAAAGAAATATAAAAATGATGAAAAAATTTCCACTAAAGAGGTAAGAGAAGATCTTATTGAAGGTAGAAATGCTGTTATCGAAGCTTTAAAGTCAGAAAAAACAGTGGAACAGTTATACGTAGCAAAAGGAAGTGTGAGTGGCTCTATTACAAAAATAAGGGCTATTGCTAAGGAAAAAGGAATAGTAGTTAAAGAAGTTGAAAGAAAAAAACTTGATTTTATGTCTCAGACTGAAGCACATCAAGGAGTTATACTTCAAACTACTCCTTATAAATATTTTGAAATAGAAGAAATTATGGAAGAAGCAAGAAAAAAAGAAGAGGACCCATTTGTTATTGTTCTTGATGAAATAGAGGATCCCCATAACTTTGGAGCAATAATAAGAACGGCAGAAATAAGCGGAGCTCATGGCATTATAATTCCTAAGAGAAGAAATGTGGGAGTTACATCAACGGTGTATAAAAGTTCTGTGGGAGCAGTTGAACATATGAAGATAGCAAAAGTCGCTAATATAAATGTAGCAATCGATACTTTGAAAGACAAGGGTTTATGGGTTTTTGGTGCTGATATGGAAGGTACAGAATATTGTTATGAATCAAAATTGACTGGACCAATTGCGTTAGTTATAGGTAGCGAAGGTAAAGGAATATCAAAATTAACTAAAACAAAATGTGATAAATTAGTGAAAATACCGATGGTAGGTGAAATTACATCGTTAAATGCTTCGGTAGCAGCAGGGATAATGATGTATGAAGTTCTTAAGCAAAAACTTGAAAAATAGGGGCTGAAAAAATGAAGTATGTGTTTGTGGATGGGTATAATGTTATAAACTGCTGGCCAGGTTTAAAAAAAACCAAGGATTTTAGTTTTGAAATGGCAAGAGCTGAATTGATAGATAATCTTCAAGATTATTCATCGTATAAAGGTGTAAAAATGTTTATAGTTTTTGATGCGCATCTCGTTCACGGTAGTTTAGAAAAGGTTGACAAAATTGGTAATATACATATTGTATTTACTAAAGAAGGCGAGACTGCCGATAGTTTTATTGAAAAATATATCAGTAAAATTGGTAGAAAAGTTGATGTTAGCGTTGTAACGAATGATTCATTAGAGCAGCAGTTAATTTTTCAAAGAGGTGCTACAAGAGTTCCTAGTTTAGAATTTTATCATGAAGTATTGAAAACTAAGAAAATCATAAAAAAACAAACTAAAAAAAGTGAAACGAAAAGTAAAAATTTTCTTCATGAGAGAATTGACAGTGAAATAGCGAATAAGCTAGAAAAAATAAGAAGAAGTAAATAATTTCTTGACTCCTTAATTGTCAATAATGTATAATTGTTATATAAAAATGGTAAAATTTATACTATGTATAATTTATTTGGAGGAGATATTTTGTCTCAAAAATCAGAAAATCTTAGTAAAAAAGATCATAATCTTACTTCAACAAATCGTAATTATGACAATATGCCTGATGAAGAAATCGCTATTGAAGCAAAAAATGGAGATGCTTATGCTGAGGAGTATTTGATTAATAAATATAAAAATTTTGTTAAAGCTAAATCAAAGTCATATTTCTTGATTGGAGCAGATAGAGAAGATATATATCAAGAAGGTATGATAGGATTATACAAAGCTGTAAGAGACTTTAAAATGGATAAATTGAGTTCTTTTAAAGCTTTTGCAGAGTTATGTATAACAAGACAAATAATTACGGCAATCAAGACAGCTACAAGGCAAAAGCATATACCTTTAAATACATATATTTCGCTAAATAAACCTATATATGACGAGGAATCAGATAGAACATTATTAGATGTTTTAGCTACAGTTAAAATATCTGATCCTGAAGAGTTAATAATAAGCAGAGAAGAAGTTTCCAAAATTGAAAAGGAAATTATGAAATCACTGTCAAGCTTGGAACTGGAGGTTTTAGGGTACTATCTGCAAGGTAAATCGTATCAAGAAATTGCTTGCGATTTAGATAGACAAGCTAAATCTATCGATAATGCGCTTCAAAGAGTTAAAAGAAAATTAGAAAAATGTTTAAATAAAGAATAAAAAATATTGACAAAGAAATTTTAAAATAGTAAAATTTATAATTGGTATATAGCTGAAGGCACATTTTGTGATAGTTGTGAATTTGTAATTGGTTTACTCTATTCAAAAGAGCAGGTTGAAGATCCGTTTCCTGTTTTAATAGAATTGTGCCCATGTAGCTCAGCAGGCAGAGCGTCACCTTGGTAAGGTGGAGGTCGCCGGTTCAAGCCCGGTCGTGGGCTCCAATTTCACGTGCAATTTAAATTGCATACACGTGGGTGAGTTTACGAAAACGGGTCTAAAAATAAACTTTATAGGAAAGTTAGGAGGATATTATTATGGCAAGAGCAAAGTTTGAAAGAACAAAACCACATGTAAACATCGGAACAATAGGTCACGTTGACCATGGTAAGACAACATTAACAGCGGCAATCACATTGGTGCTTGCAAAAGATGGAAAAGCAACAGCACAAAAATACGATCAAATTGACAAAGCACCAGAAGAAAAAGAAAGAGGAATTACAATCAATACAGCACACGTAGAGTACGAAACAGATGCAAGACACTATGCGCATGTTGATTGTCCTGGACACGCTGATTATGTAAAGAACATGATTACAGGAGCAGCACAAATGGATGGAGCTATCTTAGTTGTATCAGCAGCAGATGGTCCAATGCCACAAACAAGAGAACACATACTATTGGCATCAAGAGTAGGTGTTAACCACATAGTAGTATTCTTGAACAAATCAGACCAAGTAGATGATGAAGAATTACTTGAGTTAGTAGAAATGGAAGTAAGGGAATTACTAAGTGAATATGGATTTGATGGAGATGAATGCCCAGTAATAACTGGATCAGCTTTAGAAGTAATAGAAAACTTAGATAATCCAGAAAAAACTAAATGCATAGGACAATTAATGGATGCAGTAGATGAATTCATACCAACACCAGAAAGAGCTACAGACCAACCATTCTTAATGCCAGTAGAGGATGTATTCACAATTACAGGTAGAGGAACAGTTGCAACAGGAAGATTAGAAAGAGGCGTGTTGCACGTAGGAGACGAAGTAGAAATCGTAGGAATTCATGAAGAAACAAGAAAAACTACATGTACTGGAGTAGAAATGTTCAGAAAGATGTTAGATGAAGCAATGGCAGGAGATAACATCGGAGCATTATTAAGAGGAGTACAAAGAGCTGACATAGAAAGAGGCCAAGTAATTTCTAAGCCAGGAACAGTAACACCACACAAGAAATTTGTAGGTCAAGTATATGTACTTAAAAAAGAAGAAGGTGGAAGACACACACCATTTTTTAACGGATACAGACCACAATTTTACTTCAGAACAACAGACGTAACAGGATCAATCAACTTACCAGAAGGCGTAGAAATGGTAATGCCTGGTGACCATATTGATATGACAGTAGAATTAATAATGCCAGTAGCAATGGAAGATAACTTAAGATTTGCCATCAGAGAAGGTGGAAGAACTGTAGGTTCTGGTGTTGTTACTACTATTATAGAATAGATGATATTTATAATGACTTAACTTTTAAATAGGACTAAGTTTGTAACTTAGTCCTATTTAAAAGGCCATTAGGCTATTTTATTGTTGACATAGATGTTAAGTTGTGTTAAATTTTTTGAGTAACGTTTATTTTTGTTGATTAATTTTAGTATGCAGACGCGCTATGTGTGTATGCAATAGCAGGAGGTGGATATAGTGAGAGTAAAAGTTACATTAGCATGTACAGAATGTAAACAAAGAAATTACAATACTATGAAAAATAAAAAAAATAACCCTGAAAGAATAGAAATGAATAAGTATTGCAAATTCTGCCACAAGCACACATTACACAAGGAAACTAAATAATAATAATTTTAAGGATGTGAAAAGATGGCTGCAAGTGAGAACATTGGTAAGAATAAAAAAAGCTCATCATTAAATATATTTGGATTTCTAAGAGACTTAAAAGCAGAGACAAAAAGAATTACATGGCCATCAAAGGAAGAAATAAAGAAATCCACTACAATTGTTTTAGTTTTTTGTGTCGTTAGTGCTATTATTATAGGAATAATGGACTTCATGTTGAGCACTTTATTTAGAGTGATATTTCAATAAAGAAAGGGAGGTAGGGTTGAGCACAATTCACCCCTGATTATATGACTGAAAGAGCAAAATGGTTTGTAGTGCATACCTATTCTGGGTATGAAAATAAAGTAAAAGTTAATATTGAAAAAGTAATAGAAAACAGAGGACTTCATGATTTGATTCCTGATATTCAAGTCCCTATGGAAGAACATATAGAAGTTAAAGATGGCAAGCAAAAAGTTACTATGAAGAAGTTGTTTCCAGGTTATGTTTTTATAAAAATGGTTATGAATGATGATACATGGTATGTTGTTAGAAATACTAGAGGCTGTACAGGATTTGTTGGTCCTGGTTCGAAACCTGTGCCATTAACTGAAGATGAAATTAGAAATATGGGTATAAGCGAAAAACAAGTTGAAATAGATGTTGAAGTTGGCGAGATAATTAAAGTTATCGGTGGCCCTTTGGAAAACTTCGAAGCAGTTATTAAAGAAATTAATGTTGAGAAAAGAAAAATAAAAGCATTTGTTAACATGTTTGGCAGGGAAACCCCTGTTGAACTTGAATATAATCAGATTGAAAAAATCAGATAACCTACTTTGAGACTATAGTCTCGATAAGTGGGAGGGGTAAACCCGTATTACCACATAGGAGGTATAATTATGGCAAAAGAAGCAGTAGGAGTTATTAAACTTCAACTTCCAGCTGGGAAGGCAACTCCAGCACCACCTGTAGGTCCAGCTTTAGGACAACACGGTGTAAATATTATGCAATTCTGTAAAGAATACAATGCTAAAACTGCAAATCAAGCAGGTATGACTATTCCAGTAATTATCTCAGTATACAAGGATAGAACTTTTAGCTTTATTCTAAAAACTCCACCAGCAGCTGTTTTAATCAAAAAAGCTATTGGATTAAAGAGCGGTTCAGGTGAGCCTAACAGAACAAAGGTTGGTAAGTTAACTAAGGATCAATTAAAAGAAATTGCAACAGTTAAAATGCCTGACTTAAATGCAGGTTCATTAGAAACTGCTATGAGTATGATAGCAGGAACTGCTAGAAGTATGGGAGTTACTGTAGAAGAGTAATTCATGTAATTTAGTGGGAGGTAAAAACCGTAAAAACCACAAGGAGGAAAAGAATATGGCAAAAAGAGGCAAGAATTATCAAGAAAGTTCAAAATTAGTAGATAAAAATGTTTTATACACACCAAAAGAAGCTGTAGAATTAGTTTTAAAAACTGCTAGAGCTAAATTTGATGAAACAATTGAATTGCATGCAAGATTGGGTGTTGACCCAAGACACGCTGACCAACAGGTTAGAGGTGCAGTTGTATTACCTAATGGAACTGGTAAAACAGTAAGGGTTTTAGTATTTGCAAAAGGCGATAAAGTAAAGGAAGCTCAAGAAGCAGGGGCAGACTATGTAGGGGCAGATGAATATCTTCAAAAAATTCAAAAGGAAAATTGGTTTGAATTTGACGTTGTAGTTGCTACTCCGGATATGATGGGTGTAGTTGGTAGATTAGGTAGAGTTCTTGGACCAAAAGGATTAATGCCAAACCCAAAATCAGGTACAGTTACTTTTGATGTTGCTAAAGCTATTGCAGAGATTAAAGCTGGTAAGGTTGAATATAGAGTTGATAAAACTGCTATTATTCACGCTCCAATTGGAAAAAAATCTTTTGATGAAGAGAAGTTAGCTCAAAACTATGCAGCTTTAATGGAAGCTATAGTTAAAGCTAAACCATCTGCAGCTAAGGGTCAATATATTAAATCTGTATCACTTTCAAGCACAATGGGTCCAGGAATTAAAATAAACCCAACAAAAGTGTTAGATTAATCTTGACATTAAGAAAAAGAACTGATATAATTAACTAGGTTTTAAACTGAATAAGAAGTTTCCGTAGATAGTGGGTGCGAAAGCATAACGGTATATCCTACCTGCCGAGGAGATAATAGTTCTTAATTAAGAATATTATGCCTCTTCGTACGTCTACGAAGAGGCTTTATTTATAGGTAAGGAGGTGGCGTAGTGGCTAGCAATAACAGGCAGTTAAAAGAAGCAAAGGTTCAAGAAATCAGAGAAAAGCTAGAAAAAGCACAATCATTTATTCTTGCAGACTATCAAGGATTAAACGTTGAGGAAGATACACAACTTAGAAAAATAAGTAGAGAAGCTGGCGTTGAATATAAAGTTTATAAAAATAAACTTGTTAGATTAGCTTGTAATGAATTAGGAATAAAAGGATTAGATGATTATCTAGTAGGACCGATATCTATAGCCTTTGGATATGAAGATCCTGTTGCACCGGCAAAACTTCTTAGTGAATTTGCTAAAGAACATAAGAAGCTAGAATTAAAAGCTGGTCTTGTAGATGGTAAAGTGATAGATGAAGATGGCGTTAAGAGTCTTGCATCATTACCATCAAGAGAAGTACTTATCGCACAAGTTCTTGGTGGCTTAAATGCTCCGATTTCAGGATTTGTAAATGTACTTCAAGGAAACATGAGAAATTTAGTTTGCGCATTAAATGCAATCAAGGAAAAACAAGAAGCATAAAATTATGATTAATTAATTGGAGGAATGAAAAAAATGGCAAGTGAAAAAGTTATGAATTTAATCGAAGAAGTTAAGAGTCTTACAGTATTAGAATTATCTGAGTTAGTAAAAGCTTTAGAAGAAGAATTTGGTGTAAGTGCACAAGCACCTATGGCTATGGCTGCAATGCCTGCTGCAGGAGCAGGAGCTGCTGTTGCTGAAGAAAAAACTGAATTTGACGTAGTATTAACTGGTGCAGGTTCTCAAAAAATTAAAGTAATTAAAGCAGTAAGAGAACTTACTGGTTTAGGATTAAAAGAAGCAAAAGAATTAGTTGACGGTGCTCCAAAAAATGTTAAAGAAGCTGTAGCAAAAGAAGCTGCTGAAGAAATGAAAGCTAAGTTAGAAGAAGCAGGGGCTTCAGTTGAAATAAAATAAATAAAAAGAAATTTTTATATAAAAAGGCACGAGCACTTTGCGTGCCTTTTTTTTAAATTATGATAAAAAAATATTGACAACATTAATATGTTATGGTATCATAATAAATTGCATAAACGTGGCAATTTAATTTATAAAATTTAACATTAGTTGAATTTTATAGGTAAAATTGGGCATAATATTAGAATGACAAATTTAATACTAGTATAAAATTTTAGTATTAATGATTCGTGATTAATTTTTGTTACTTTTTAATGAGGGGTGAAAATTTAATGGTACATCCTATTCAAAATGGTAAGCGTACAAGAATGAGTTTTTCCAAAGTAAAAGAAGTGTGCCCTATTCCTAATTTGATTGAAATTCAATTGAATTCTTACAAGTGGTTTTGGGAAGAGGGGTTAATTGAAGTTTTTGATGACATTAATTCTATTCAAGATTACACAGGTAACTTGGTACTGGAATTCGTAGATCATATACTTGAAAAAGATAATAGTAAGTATTCGATTGAGGAATGTAAGGAAAGAGATACTACATATTCAGCGCCGTTGAAAGTTAAAGTTAGATTACTAAACAAAGAGACTGGTGAAGTTAAAGAGCAAGAAGTATTTATGGGAGAATTTCCATTGATGACACCTCAAGGTACTTTTATAATTAATGGTGCAGAGAGGGTTATTGTGAGCCAATTAGTAAGATCTCCTGGTTCTTATTATAACTATACTGTAGATAAAAATGGAGTGAAACTATTTTCTGCTACAGTTATACCTAATAGAGGAGCTTGGCTTGAGTATGAAACGGATTCTAATGGTATAATTTACGTAAGAATTGATAAAACAAGAAAATTACCTATTACCACATTAGCAAGAGCTATAATGGAAACAGGAAGCGATATTGAGCTTATTGATTTATTTGGTGAAGAGAAAAGATTGAAAGCAAGTATAGAAAAAGATAATACAAAAACTAAAGAAGAAGCGTTAATAGAAATTTATAAGAGATTAAGACCGGGTGAACCACCTACAGTTGACAGTGCTTTATCTTTAATAAATTCGTTGTTCTTTGATGCAAAAAGATATGATTTGTCTAGAGTAGGTAGATATAAATTTAATAAAAAACTATCTATATTCCATAGGATACTCAATAAGACAGCAAAGGAAGATGTAATACATCCTGATACAGGAGAGATACTTGTAAATGCTGGAGAAATCATTGATAGAGAAAAAGCAGAAGATATAACTAAGGCTGGAATTAATTCAGTTATTATTCAAGTAGAAGATGTTGAAATAGTAGTTATAGGAAATAATTTTGTTGACATAGAAGATTTTGTTGATTTTGACATAGATGGGCTTCACATAAGAGAAAAAGTATTCTACCCTGTACTTAAAGAAATATTAAATAATTGCAGTGGAGAAGAAGCGATTAAAGAAGAAATTAAAAAGAGAATACACGAATTAATACCAAAACACATTGTTAAAGATGATATGATAGCAACTATAAGTTATGAATTGAATTTAGCATATAATGTAGGTTATGTTGACGACATAGACCATTTGGGTAACAGAAGGTTGAGATCTGTAGGAGAATTACTTCAAAACCAATTTAGAATAGGATTATCAAGGATGGAAAGGGTAGTTAAGGAAAGAATGACTATTCAAGACCAAGAAGCTGTTACTCCTCAAAACTTAATAAATATAAGACCTGTTACTTCAGCTATAAAAGAGTTTTTTGGAAGTTCTCAACTTTCGCAATTTATGGATCAAACTAATCCGTTGTCTGAACTTGCAAATAAGAGAAGGTTATCAGCCTTAGGACCAGGTGGATTATCAAGAGAAAGAGCTGGATTTGATGTTCGTGACGTTCATCACTCTCACTATGGAAGAATGTGTCCTATAGAGACACCAGAGGGACCTAACATAGGATTGATTAACTCATTGGCTTCTTATGCTAGAGTAAATGAATATGGGTTTATTGAAACACCATATAGGTTAGTAGATAAAAAAGCTGGTAGAGTTACAAGCAAGATGGTATATATGACAGCAGATGAAGAGGATAACTATCTAGTAGCACAAGCTAAAGAACCATTAGATGATGAAGGCAATTTTGTAGATGACAATATAACAGTAAGACATTTAGAAGATATCTTAGTTGTTAGTAAAAACAAGGTTGATTTGATGGATGTATCTCCAAGACAAATTGTTTCTGTTGCTACAGCAATGATACCTTTCTTAGAAAATGATGATGCTTCACGTGCTCTTATGGGAGCGAACATGCAACGACAGGCAGTTCCGCTATTGAAGGCTAGTTCGCCGGTTGTAGGAACTGGAATTGAGTATCAAGCAGCTGCTGATTCAGGAGTTTTACCGAAAGCAGAAAATGCAGGTACTGTAGTTTATGTTAGTGGAGATGAAATTAGAATTAGAAGAGATAAAGATAATGGCATTGATAAATACAAATTACTTAAATTTAAAAGATCAAACCAAGGTACATGTATAAATCAAAAACCTATAGTTAATAAAAATGAAATAGTTAAAAAAGGCGATGTACTTGCTGATGGACCTTCAACTGAGTTAGGCGAAATTGCTCTTGGTAAGAATATTAGAATGGGCTTTATTACTTGGGAAGGTTACAATTATGAGGATGCTATGCTTGTATCTGAACAATTGGTTAAAGAGGATGTATTTACATCTGTACACATAGAAGAGTATGAGGCAGAAGCTAGAGATACTAAACTTGGGCCGGAAGAAATTACAAGAGATATTCCTAATGTAGGGGAAGATGCACTTAAGAATATAGATGAAAATGGAATAATAAGACCAGGTGCAGAAATAAGTTCTGGAGATATTCTTGTAGGAAAAGTAACTCCTAAAGGAGAAACTGAGCTTACAGCCGAAGAAAGACTTTTGAGAGCTATATTTGGTGAAAAGGCAAGAGAAGTAAGGGATACTTCGTTAAGAGCACCTCATGGACAGTCAGGAATTATAGTAGACGTTAAAATTTTCAGAAGAGAGAATGGAGATGAACTACCACCTGGAGTTAATGAATTAGTAAGATGTTATATAGCTCAAAAGAGAAAAATTTCAGTTGGAGACAAAATGGCTGGAAGACATGGTAATAAAGGTGTAATTTCTAGAATTTTACCAGAAGAAGATATGCCGTTTTTACCTGATGGTAGACCGTTACAAATATGCTTAAATCCTTTAGGAGTACCTTCTCGTATGAATATTGGGCAGGTTCTTGAAGTCCATTTAGGATGGGCTGCTAGCGAACTAGGTTGGCATATTGCCACACCAGTATTTGATGGGGCTTTAGAACCAGAGATAGTTGAATTGCTTGTTAAAGCTGGTTATAACAAGGATGGAAAAACTGTCCTTTATGATGGAAGAACTGGAGAACCCTTTGATAATAGAGTTACTGTAGGATATATGTATATTTTAAAATTACACCATTTGGTTGATGATAAAATTCATGCGAGATCAACAGGACCTTATTCATTAGTTACACAGCAACCGTTGGGTGGAAAAGCTCAATTTGGTGGGCAAAGATTTGGTGAGATGGAAGTTTGGGCTTTAGAAGCATATGGAGCAGCGCATACTCTACAAGAAATTTTGACTGTTAAGTCAGATGATGTTGTAGGAAGGGTTAAAACATATGAATCAATAGTTAAAGGGGAGAATATTCCTGAACCGGGTATACCTGAGTCATTTAAAGTATTGATTAAAGAACTCCAATCACTATGTCTTGATGTAAAGGTATTATCTGATGATAACGAGGAACTTGAAATTAAGGAAACGGATGATGATTTAGTTAATCTCGATATCAATATAGAAGGTCAAGAAGATGGCAAAGCAAAAGCTGCTATAATACCGGAAATTGATGTTGTAAAAGATTCTGAAAATGAAGATGAAGAAGAGGAAGAAAAAGACGAGGAAGTTGACTTGAAACTTAACCTAGATGATTTGAAGCTTGATGATTTTGAAGATCAATTTAATCTTGAAGATTTTAATGATGAACACTAATTTGGAGGGAGGCTGTACCCTTGATAGAATTAAATAATTTTGATGCAATGCAAATAGGCCTTGCTTCTCCGGAAGAGATAAGAGAATGGTCTAGAGGAGAAGTCAAAAAGCCAGAAACAATTAACTACAGAACACTTAAACCTGAAAGGGATGGTTTGTTTTGTGAGAAGATTTTTGGACCGATTAAAGATTGGGAATGTCATTGTGGTAAATATAAAAGGGTAAGATATAAAGGAATAGTTTGTGACAGATGTGGAGTTGAAGTTACAAAATCAAAAGTTAGACGTGAAAGAATGGGTCATATTGAATTGGCTGCACCAGTATCTCATATATGGTACTTTAAAGGTATTCCTTCACGAATGGGTCTTTTGATGGATATGTCACCAAGATCTTTAGAAAAGGTACTATACTTTGCATCTTATATTGTATTAGACCCTAAGGAAACACCATTGCTTAAAAAACAATTATTGAGTGAGAAAGAGTATAGGGATAATATTGATAAGTATGGTTATGGCAGTTTTGATGCTGAAATGGGTGCAGAAGCAGTGAAAAAATTGCTTCAAGACATTGATTTAGAAAAAATGGCAGTAGAATTAAGAGAGAGTTATAAAACAAGTACAGGTCAGAAAAAAGTAAGATTAATAAGAAGGCTTGAAGTAGTTGAATCTTTTAGACAATCTACTAATAAACCTCAATGGATGATTATTGATGTTATACCAGTAATTCCACCAGATTTGAGACCGATGGTTCAACTTGATGGGGGAAGATTTGCTACATCTGATTTGAATGATTTATATAGAAGAGTAATTAATAGAAATAATAGATTAAAAAAACTACTAGATCTTGGAGCTCCAGACATTATAGTTCGGAATGAAAAAAGAATGCTTCAAGAAGCTGTAGATGCATTGATCGACAATGGAAGAAGGGGAAGACCTGTTACAGGACCGGGAAATAGACCTCTAAAATCACTTTCAGATATGCTTAAGGGTAAACAAGGTAGATTCAGACAAAACTTACTTGGTAAGCGTGTTGACTACTCAGGACGTTCAGTTATCGTAGTTGGTCCTGACTTGAAAATGTATCAATGTGGATTACCAAAGAAGATGGCTCTTGAATTATTTAAACCATTTGTTATGAAAGAACTAGTTGAAAAAGGTATAACACATAATATTAAAAGTGCAAAGAGAATGGTTGAAAGATTTAATGAACAAGTATGGGATGTACTAGAAAAAGTAATTGAAGACCATCCTGTATTATTAAATCGTGCACCGACACTTCATAGGCTAGGGATTCAAGCATTCCAACCTATTCTTGTTGAAGGTAAGGCAATAAAATTACATCCATTGGTATGTACTGCGTATAATGCTGACTTTGATGGTGACCAAATGGCTGTTCACGTTCCTTTGTCAGTTGAGGCTCAAGCAGAAGCTAGATTTTTAATGCTAGCAGCAAATAATATACTTAAACCTTCAGATGGAAAGCCAGTTTGTATTCCAACTCAGGATATGGTTTTGGGATCCTATTATTTAACACTTGATAAAGATGGAGAAAATGGAGAAGGAAAAATATTTTCTAATCCACAAGAAGTGTTGATGGCATATCAAGTTGGAGCTGTAAGTATACACGCTAAAATTAAGGTTAGAGTAGAAAAAGAAATAGATGGAGAGTTAAGACAAGGCATAATTGATGCTACACCAGGTAAGATAATATTTAATGAATCTATACCACAAGATTTGGGCTTTGTTGATAGAAGCAAGGAAGAAAATTTATTTTCGTTAGAAATAGATTTTTTGGTAAGCAAGAAGAATTTGGGAATAATTATAAATAAATGTTATGATAGATATGGACCTACAGAAACATCGATTATGCTAGATAACATTAAAGCAAAAGGATTTCACTATTCATCAATTGGAGCTATAACAATATCGGTTTCTGATATGACAGTTCCAAAGGAGAAAAAAGCTCTTTTGGAGAAAACTGAACAAGAAATAGAAAAAATCCAAAAATTATATAGAAGAGGCTTTATTTCTGATGATGAAAGATATGAGAGAGTAATAGAGAATTGGACTGATACAACTGACAAAGTTGCTGATGCTCTTATGGATACCTTGGATAGGTTTAATCCTATATTTATGATGGCTGATTCGGGAGCCAGAGGGTCGAGATCTCAAATTAAGCAACTTGCGGGTATGAGGGGTCTTATGGCTAGTCCGTCAGGTAAAATATTGGAAATTCCTATTAAATCTTCTTTTAGAGAAGGATTAGACGTATTGGAGTACTTTATCTCTACACATGGAGCTAGAAAAGGTAACGCAGATACAGCATTAAAAACAGCTGACTCTGGATATTTAACAAGAAGGCTTGTTGATGTTAGTCAAGATGTAATTGTTAGAGAAGAAGACTGCGGTACAGAGGAAGGGTATGAAGTTTCAGCTATTAAAGTAGGTAAAGAGGTAATAGAACCTCTTAGTGAACGATTAACAGGAAGATACATTGCAGAAGATATATTACATCCAAAAACAGGTGAAGTATTAGCTAAAAGTGGAAGTTATATAGAATCTCAATTAGCCCATAAAATTGATGATGCTGGTGTAGAAACAGTTAATATTAGATCTGTATTTACTTGTAAAGCAAAATTTGGTGTTTGTGCTAAATGTTATGGCATGAATATGGCGACAGCTAGAAAAATAAATATGGGAGAAGCTGTAGGCATAATCGCAGCACAGTCAATTGGTGAACCTGGTACTCAACTTACAATGAGAACCTTCCATACAGGAGGAGTTGCTGGAGCAGATATTACTCAGGGTCTTCCAAGGGTTGAAGAATTATTTGAAGCTAGAAAACCAAAAGGTTTGGCAATTATTTCAGAGGTTGATGGTTTAGTAAAGATAGAAGAATCAAAAAGAAAGAAAATTGTGCATGTAATTACAGGAGATGGAGAAGAGAGAATTTATGAAATTCCATTTGGTAGTAAATTATCTGTTCAAGATGGAGCAACAATAAAAGCTGGTGGTGAAATAACTCACGGTTCAATTAATCCTCATGATCTATTGCGGATTAAAGGAGCACAAGAAGTTAAAAATTATTTATTATCAGAAGTGCAGAAAGTTTATAGATTACAAGGTGTTGATATAAATGATAAGCATCTTGAAGTTGTAGTAAGACAGATGACAAGGAAAATTAAAATTGAAGATTGTGGTGACACAAAAATGCTTCCAGGAACATTGGTTGATATATTCGATTTCAATAGGCAAAATGAAGAGGCTATAGAAAACAATCTTGAGCCTGCAGATGGTAAAGTTGTTCTTTTGGGAATAACGAAAGCTTCTTTAGCTACAGATTCTTTCTTATCTGCTGCTTCTTTCCAAGAAACTACTAGAGTTTTGACTGATGCCGCTATTAAAGGTAAAGTCGATGGATTGATTGGATTGAAAGAAAATGTTTTAATTGGTAAACTTATACCAGCGGGTACAGGTATGATGAAATACAGATCTGTTAAACTTAATACTGAAAATAAACAAACGGATTTAGAAATGGAAGAAAGTTTAGATTTGCAATTTTAATTAATTGACATTAGAATAGTATAATGTTAAAATAACGTTTGTGTGCTTATGTTAGAGACAAAGCAAGAGTTTTGTCTCTAATGTATTTATGTTGAGGAGGGAAATACAGTGATAAAACGCCTTGAAGGCAAAAAAGTTGTTGGATATAAGCAAGGCCTAAAAGCGTTGAGTGAAGACAATGTCGCTGAAGTGTATATCGCTGAAGATGCAGATATACATATTACTGAGCCTATAACTAATTTAGCAGACAAAATGAATATTAGTATCTATAAGGTATGCACAAAGGATGAATTAGGAAGCTTGTGTGGAATTGATATTGGCGCAGCTGTAGCCTGCATACTAAAAAAATAGTAAGAAATTATATTTCTATATATAGTTTATATTAAGGAGGTGCAAAAATGCCAACAATTAACCAATTGGTAAGAAAAGGAAGGAAAAGCATACCTACTAAATCAGCTTCTCCTGCATTAAAACAAAGTCCTCAAAAAAGAGGAGTGTGTACAGTTGTTAAAACTACTACTCCTAAAAAACCGAACTCTGCATTAAGAAAAGTAGCAAGAGTTAGATTAACAAACGGTTTTGAAGTAAGTGCCTATATAGGTGGAGAAGGACACAACCTACAAGAACATAGTGTTGTTTTAATCAGAGGAGGAAGGGTAAAAGACCTTCCCGGTGTAAGATACCACATAGTAAGAGGAGCTCTAGACTGTGCGGGTGTTGCTAACAGAATGCAAGCAAGATCTAAATACGGTGCAAAGAGACCAAAGAAAAAATAATTAGAGGAATAAATGCTATTTCTTCGGCATTTTATATAGATAAGAACTGCAGAAGAGAGCATTTTGCGGCGAAAGCCGAGTACCTGTGATTTAAATGTAATAGTTAAGGAGGGAAGAAAAGTGCCAAGAAAAGGAAAAACACCTAAAAGAGAAGTATTACCTGATCCTAAATTCAACAGTAAAGTTGTTTCTAAGTTGATAAATCAGATAATGCAAGATGGAAAAAAAGGTTTAGCTCAAAAAATTGTTTATGATGCATTTGAAATAATGGCTGAGAAAACTGGTAAAGATGCAATGGAAGTATTTGAAGAGGCTATGAACAATGTAATGCCAGTTCTAGAAGTTAAATCTAGAAGAATTGGTGGTGCAAACTATCAAGTACCTATTGAGGTTAGAACTGAAAGAAGACAGACTTTAGGAATTAGATGGATAACAATAGCAGCTCAAAAAAGAGGCGATAAGTATATGAGACTTAGATTAGCTGGAGAGTTAATGGATGCGGCTAATAATACTGGATCTGCTGTTAAAAAGAGAGAAGATGTTCATAAAATGGCTGAGGCTAATAAAGCTTTTGCTCACTATAGATACTAATATATTTAAAATAAAACTGTTTTGGTTATCCAAAACAGTTTTCTCCGATTGAAAATTCTATAGGAAAACACATAATATCGTAAGTTAAAACGAGAGGAGGAAATTTAAGTGGCAAGAAGAGAACCTTTGAAAAGATTTCGTAATATTGGTATAATGGCTCATATTGATGCAGGTAAAACTACTACTACTGAGCGTGTATTATATTATACTGGATTGACTCACAAAATAGGTGAAGTTCATGAAGGTGCAGCAACTATGGACTGGATGGTTCAAGAACAAGAAAGAGGTATTACAATTACTTCTGCAGCAACAACATGTATTTGGAAAGATCATCAAATAAACATTATAGATACACCTGGACACGTAGACTTTACAGTGGAGGTTGAAAGATCGCTTAGAGTTCTTGATGGATCAGTTGCAGTTTTCTGTGCTAAGGGTGGGGTTGAACCTCAATCTGAAACAGTTTGGAGACAGGCAGACAAGTACGGAGTACCTAGAATGGCTTTCGTTAACAAAATGGACATTATAGGCGCTGATTTCTTCAGAGCTGTTGGAATGATGAGAGAAAGATTGAAAGCTAATGCAGTACCAATAGCAATACCTATCGGTAAAGAAGATTATTATCAAGGACATGTTGATTTGATTACAAATAAAGCAATACTTTTTGATGATAAATTAGGAACAGAGTATCATGAAACTGAAATTCCTGCTGACTTAGTTGACCAAGCTGAAGAATATAGAGCAGCTATGGTAGAGGCTATTGTAGAGAATGATGAAGAATTAATGATGAAATACCTTGAAGGTGAAGAAATAACACAAGAAGAATTAAAAGTTGCTTTAAGAGCTGCAACTATAGCAAACCACGTAGTACCTGTATTATGTGGAACAGCTTACAAGAATAAAGGGGTTCAACAATTACTTGATGCTGTTGTTGACTATATGCCATCACCACTCGATATACCAGCAATTAAAGGGGTAACTCTTGATGGTGAAGAAACAGAAAGAATAGCTGATGATGATCAACCAATGGCAGCGCTAGCATTTAAAATTGCTACTGACCCATTTGTTGGTAAACTTGCATTTACAAGAATTTACTCTGGTATTATGAAAAGTGGTAGTTATGTAGTAAACTCTACTAAAGGTAAGAAAGAGAGAATTGGAAGACTTGTTAAAATGCACTCTAATCACAGAGAAGAAGTAGAAGAACTTTATGCTGGTGAGTTAGGAGCTATTATAGGTCTTAAAAATACAACTACTGGAGATACTTTGTGTGATTCAGATAACCAAGTAATATTAGAGAGTATGGATTTCCCAGAGCCGGTTATTTCTGTTGCTATTGAGCCAAAAACAAAAGCTGGTCAAGAAAAGATGGGTATCGCTTTAGCTAAACTTGCTGAAGAGGATCCAACATTTAGAACTTTCACAGACCAAGATACAGGTCAAACTATCATTGAAGGTATGGGTGAGCTTCACTTAGAAATCATCGTTGATAGATTACAAAGAGAATTTAAAGTTGAATGTAATGTTGGTAAGCCACAAGTTGCATACAAAGAAAGTATTAGAAAACAAGTTACAGCTGAAGGTAAGTTTGTAAGACAATCTGGTGGACGTGGACAATATGGACACTGTTGGATTGAACTTATACCTCATGTAGGTGAATATGAGTTTGAAAATGCGACTGTTGGTGGATCTATTCCAAGAGAATATGTTCCAGCTGTTGATAATGGAATAAAACAAGCATGTCAAAGTGGTATAATTGGAGGATATCCGGTTATAAACTTTAAAGTTAAATGTTTTGATGGTTCTTACCATGATGTCGATTCATCTGAAATGGCCTTCAAAGTTGCAGGTTCTATGGCATTTAAAAATGGTATGGCAAAAGCTGACCCAGTTTTATTAGAGCCTGTTATGAAAGTTGAAGTAGTTGTTCCAGAAGAATATATGGGTGACGTTATAGGAGACATTAATTCAAGAAGAGGTAGAATTGAAGGAATGGAAGCACAATCAGGAGCTCAAGTAATTAAATCTTATGTACCTTTATCTGAAATGTTTGGTTATGCTACAACATTAAGATCAAGAACTCAAGGAAGAGGAGTTTATTCAATGGAATTTGCAAATTATGAAGAAGTTCCAAAGAGTATTCAAGAAAAAGTATTAAAAGAAAAATAAAATATTAATAAAATAAAAAATAAACTTTATAGGAAAGTTAGGAGGATATTATTATGGCAAGAGCAAAGTTTGAAAGAACAAAACCACATGTAAACATCGGAACAATAGGTCACGTTGACCATGGTAAGACAACATTAACAGCGGCAATCACATTGGTGCTTGCAAAAGATGGAAAAGCAACAGCACAAAAATACGATCAAATTGACAAAGCACCAGAAGAAAAAGAAAGAGGAATTACAATCAATACAGCACACGTAGAGTACGAAACAGATGCAAGACACTATGCGCATGTTGATTGTCCTGGACACGCTGATTATGTAAAGAACATGATTACAGGAGCAGCACAAATGGATGGAGCTATCTTAGTTGTATCAGCAGCAGATGGTCCAATGCCACAAACAAGAGAACACATACTATTGGCATCAAGAGTAGGTGTTAACCACATAGTAGTATTCTTGAACAAATCAGACCAAGTAGATGATGAAGAATTACTTGAGTTAGTAGAAATGGAAGTAAGGGAATTACTAAGTGAATATGGATTTGATGGAGATGAATGCCCAGTAATAACTGGATCAGCTTTAGAAGTAATAGAAAACTTAGATAATCCAGAAAAAACTAAATGCATAGGACAATTAATGGATGCAGTAGATGAATTCATACCAACACCAGAAAGAGCTACAGACCAACCATTCTTAATGCCAGTAGAGGATGTATTCACAATTACAGGTAGAGGAACAGTTGCAACAGGAAGATTAGAAAGAGGCGTGTTGCACGTAGGAGACGAAGTAGAAATCGTAGGAATTCATGAAGAAACAAGAAAAACTACATGTACTGGAGTAGAAATGTTCAGAAAGATGTTAGATGAAGCAATGGCAGGAGATAACATCGGAGCATTATTAAGAGGAGTACAAAGAGCTGACATAGAAAGAGGCCAAGTAATTTCTAAGCCAGGAACAGTAACACCACACAAGAAATTTGTAGGTCAAGTATATGTACTTAAAAAAGAAGAAGGTGGAAGACACACACCATTTTTTAACGGATACAGACCACAATTTTACTTCAGAACAACAGACGTAACAGGATCAATCAACTTACCAGAAGGCGTAGAAATGGTAATGCCTGGTGACCATATTGATATGACAGTAGAATTAATAATGCCAGTAGCAATGGAAGATAACTTAAGATTTGCCATCAGAGAAGGTGGAAGAACTGTAGGTTCTGGTGTTGTTACTACTATTATAGAATAATATTGAAATAATAAATAAAGACTAGGCGGTTGCCTGGTCTTTTTTTATGGATTTAAGTTACATTGTAATAGTGTGAAGTGTGAAAAGAAAAGTAATTTGAATAGGAAATTGAACATGTATTTTTAAGAGTTGTTTACTAAAGAAATCTCATTTTAATTATGGATTAAAAATAGAATTATATATAGCTTTTTTTATTAAAATGAAACAATTATAAATTATTAAAAAAAAAATAAATTTCTCTTGCAATGAAAGTTAAAATGTATTACAATATAAGAGTTGTGATATGGAATGGCGTAGATACAAGAGGTTGCGGGATTACCCGGTAATTCTTGTTGAGCAAGTTTGATTTTAAATCAAGCGATCGGTACAAACAAGATGTTGGTGTGTTTTAAATAAGAAACACCCGGTTGAGTTTACATGAGTACCGAATTAGATATTTTAGAAGAGTACGAAAAGGAGGGAATAATCAATGGCAAGTCAAAAAATCAGAATTAGATTAAAGGCGTTTGATCATAATATTTTAGATCGTTCAGCTGAAAAAATTGTAGAAACTGCTAAAAACACTGGAGCGAAAGTTGCTGGTCCAGTACCGTTACCAACTGAAAAAGATGTTATTACAATCTTAAGAGCTACACACAAATATAAAGATTCTAGGGAACAGTTTGAAATCAGAACACACAAAAGACTTATCGATATCTTAAGTCCTTCACCAAAGACTGTAGATGCATTGATGAGACTTGATTTACCTGCAGGGGTAGATATAGAAATCAAACTATAATTAATGTAAAATGTTTGTTATGATCATAATTATGGTCCGCTAATAAATAGGGAGGTGCAACATTGAAAAAAGCAATCATAGGTAGAAAACTAGGTATGACTCAAATATTTACTGAAGAAGGTAAAGTAGTACCTGTTACTGTAGTGTCAGCAGGTCCTTGCTCAATTATCCAGAAAAAATCAGTAGATAACGATGGATATAACTCAGTTAAAGTAGGATACGAAGATATTAGAGAAAAGTTAGTTACTAAACCAGTTAAAGGTCAATTTGACAAAGCAGGCGTTTCACCTAAAAGAATCATTAAAGAATTCAAATTCGATGAAGTTGATTCTTATGAAATAGGCAGTGAAATTAAAGCTGATGTTTTTGTAGCTGGAGATAAAATTGATGTTTCTGGAGTATCTAAGGGAAAAGGCTTCCAAGGAACAATTAAAAGATGGAATATGCAAAGAGGACCTATGTCTCACGGTTCGAAATCTCACAGAGTAGTAGGATCAGCAGGTGCTGCATCTGATCCATCAAGAACATTTAAGAACAAAAGAATGCCAGGACATATGGGCGCAAGAAATACAACTGTATTAAATTTAGAAGTAGTTAAAGTTATGCCTGAAAAGAACTTAATTCTAATTAAAGGCGGAATACCTGGACCTAAAAGAGGTTACGTTGTTATAAGAGATTCTGTAAAAGCTTAGAGATTCTTTAGAAAGGAGGACATACGATGCCAGTATTAGATTTACTAAACAAACAAGGAAGTAAAGTTGGTGAAGTTGAGTTAAATGAAACTGTATTTGCAGCTGAAATAAAAGAACACGCTGTACATCAAGTGGTAGTTGCTCAATTAGCAAATAAAAGACAAGGAAATCAATCAACTAAAACTAGATCTGAAGTTTCTGGAGGTGGAAAGAAGCCTTGGAGACAAAAAGGAACTGGTAGAGCAAGACAAGGTTCTACAAGAGCACCACAATGGATACATGGTGGAATTGTATTTGCACCAAAACCAAGAAGTTACAGAACAGTAACTCCAAAGTCAATGAGAAGGACAGCTATGAAGTCAGTGTTATCTAGCAAAGTTGCAGATAACTTAATGGTAGTATTAGATGAATTAACAGTTGAAATTCCAAAGACTAAAGAAATGATAGCTATGATAGAGGCGTTAAAAGTGAAAAAACCTTTAATAGTTGTTGCTGAATCAAACGAGAATGTTTATAAATCTGTAAGAAACATTCAAGGTGCAGATATAATACCAGTAAACAACATAAATGTTTATGATATTTTAAAGTGTGAAAATCTAATCGTAACTAAAGAAGCGATTGAAAAAATTGAGGAGGTGTATGCATAATGAAATTTTCTAATTACGATATTATTAGAAGACCAGTTATAACTGAAAAGTCTATGAATGACATGGCTGACAAGAAATACACCTTTATCGTTGATATCCATGCTAGAAAAGACCAGGTTAAAAAAGCTGTAGAAGAGATATTTGAAGTTAAAGTTGATAAAGTCAACACAGTTAGAACACAAGGAAAAATGAAAAGAGTTGGAGTTCATATAGGTAAGAAAGCTGATTATAAAAAAGCAATAGTTAAATTAACAGCGGACAGCAAATCTATCGAATTCTTCGAAGGAATGTAATAAGAGCAGATATTGGTTGTGTGCCAGAAAAGCTTGACGAAGGAGGGAATTTAAAATGGCAGTTAAAAAGTTTAGACCGACTACACCATCTAGAAGAAATATGACGATGGCTACGTTCGAAGAAATAACAACAGATAAGCCAGAAAAATCCTTGTTAGTTGCACTAAAGAGTAAAGCAGGTAGAAACTCACAAGGTAAAATCACTGTACGTCACAGAGGCGGCGGTGCTAAGAGGAAATATAGAATTATTGATTTCAAAAGAAATAAAGATGGAGTGCCAGCAAAAGTTGCTACTATAGAGTATGACCCAAATAGAACAGCATACATTGCACTTTTATCATACGCAGATGGAGAAAAGAGATACATACTAGCACCAGTAGGATTAACAGTTGGTACTGAGATAGTATCAGGTCCAGATGCAGACATTAAAATTGGTAATGCATTACCAATCAAGAATATACCAGTAGGTACAGTAATTCATAATATAGAGTTACAAGCTGGTAAAGGTGGACAGTTAGTAAGAGCGGCAGGTACTTCAGCACAGCTTATGGCTAAAGAAGGAAGTTATGCTACTTTAAGATTACCAAGTGGAGAAATGAGATATGTTAGACTTGAATGTAGAGCTACAATAGGAACTGTATCAAACTTAACAAATGACATTATCAAAATTGGTAAAGCTGGAAGAACTAGACATATGGGTTTCAGACCAACAGTCAGAGGTTCTGTAATGAACCCTAACGATCACCCACATGGTGGTGGTGAAGGTAAATCTCCAATAGGTCGTCCAGGTCCTGTTACACCATGGGGTAAACCTGCACTTGGATACAAGACTAGAAAGAATAAAAAATATTCTGACAAGATGATTGTCAAAAAGAGAAATAAGAAATAATTAAGATAACAAGCTTAAGTATTTATAAAAAATACAAAAGTATTGAAAGGAGGACTAACTAGTGGGTAGATCACTTAAAAAAGGACCTTACGTTGCGGAGTCTTTAATGAAAAAGATTGAAGCTATGAATGCGAACAAAGAAAAGAAAGTTATTAAAAGTTGGTCAAGAAGCTCAACTATTTTTCCACAAATGTTAGGGCATACAATTGCAGTACATGATGGAAGAAGACATCTTCCGGTTTATATAACAGAAGATATGGTTGGACACAAATTAGGCGAATTCGTTTTGACAAGAACTTTTAAAGGACACGTAAAATCAGAGAAAAAATCAAAAGTAAGATAGCAAGGAAGGAGGACCATATATGGAAGCTAGAGCAACAGCTAAATACGTGAGAATGTCTTCAAGAAAAGTTGGGGTTGTTCTTGAGTTAATTAGAGGAAAAAGTGCAAGTGAAGCTATTGCTATATTGAAATACACTCCAAAAACAGCTGCTGTTGAAGTGGGTAAGGTTTTGAAATCAGCTGTAGCTAATGCAGAAAATAATGCTAATCTTGATCTAAGTAAGTTGTATGTTAGTGAAGCATATGCTAACCAAGGACCTACACTAAAAAGATGGAGACCTCGTGCGCAAGGCAGAGCATATCAGATATTGAAGAGATCAAGTCACATAACAGTAGTAGTTAAAGAAAGAGCATAAAGGAGGTAAATATAGTGGGACAAAAAGTACATCCGCACGGCTTGAGAGTTGGAGTTATTAAAGGTTGGGATGCAAAATGGTACGCTAACAAAGACAAATTTGCAGACAATCTTGTAGAAGACAACAGAATTAGAAAATTCGTAAAGAAAAATTCTTATGCTGCTGGTATTTCTAAAATTGAAATAGAAAGAACACCAAAGAGAATTAAGCTTAATATCCACACTGCTAAACCTGGTATGGTAATTGGTAAAGGTGGAAAAGGGATAGAAGAATTAAAACAAAAAATATCTACAAATGTTGTTAAAGATAAAAATGTTATTATCAACATAGTAGAAGTTAAAAAGCCAGAAGCTAACGCTCAATTAATGGCTGAAAGTATAGCCCAACAATTAGAAAAAAGAATTTCTTTTAGAAGAGCTATGAAACAAACTATACAAAGAGGAATGAGAGCAGGAGCACTAGGTGTTAAAACTGCTTGTGCTGGAAGAATTGGTGGAGCTGAAATAGCAAGAACTGAATCTTACAATGAAGGTACAATACCTCTGCAAACTTTAAGAGCAGATATTGATTATGGATTTGCAGAAGCAAATACTACTTACGGTAAAATAGGTGTAAAAGTTTGGGTATATAACGGAGAAGTTCTTCCAACTAGAAAAGTAGTTAAAGAACAAGTGAACCAATAGTTATTAGCCAAAGGGAAGGAGGAACTACTAGCTATGTTAATGCCAAAAAGAGTTAAACGTCGTAAAGTATCACGTGGTAGAATGAAGGGTAAAGCTACTAGAGGTAACTTTATAGCTTACGGTGATTATGCTATTCAAGCTATGGAGCCAGCATGGGTTACAAGTAACCAAATAGAAGCTGCCAGAATAGCAATAAATAGATATATCAAAAGAGGGGGAAAACTTTGGATAAAAATTTTCCCTGATAAACCAGTAACAAAAAAACCAGCAGAAACTCGTATGGGTTCTGGTAAAGGTTCACCAGAATACTGGGTGGCTGTTGTTAAACCAGGCAGAGTGTTATTTGAATTGTCTGGAGTTCCTGAAGAAGTAGCAAGAGAAGCAATGAGACTTGCGCAACACAAACTTCCTATGAAGACGAAGTTTGTTACAAGAAAAGACTTTGAAGAAATGGGTGGTGAAGCAAATGAGAACTAATGAAGTAAAAGAATTAAGACAAAGTTCACCTCAAGAGCTTCAAGTTAAAATGAATGATTTGAAAGCTGAGTTATTTAACTTAAGATTTCAACTTGCTACCGGTCAATTGGAAAATCCAATGAGAATTAAACAAGTTAAAGTATCTATAGCACAAGTAAAAACAATACTACGTGAACAAGAGTTAAAGATTAATCAATAGTAGTATGCGGAAGGAGGTTTACCTGTGGAGAGAGGAAACAGAAAAGTTAGAATTGGAAAAGTTGTTTCAGATAAAATGGAAAAGTCTGTAGTTGTTCTTGTTGAAGATAAGGTTAGACATCCATTATATGGAAAAACAATGAATAAATCAAAAAAATATAAGGCTCATGATGAAAACAACGAAGCTGGTATCAACGACATTGTTCAAATTATGGAAACAAGACCTATATCTAAAGATAAAAGATGGAGACTTGTAAAAGTACTTGAGAAAGCTAAATAGTTATATGATTGGAAGGAGGTCATTTGAATGATTCAACCACAAACTCGTTTAAGAGTTGCAGATAATTCAGGCGCTAAAGAAATTATGTGTATTAGAGTTTTAGGTGGATCTAAGCGAAAGTATGGTAACATCGGAGATACAATAGTTGCTTCAGTTAAAAGTGCAACACCAGGCGGAGTTGTTAAGAAAGGTGAAGTAATTAAAGCTGTTATCGTTAGATCCAAAAGAGGCGTAAGAAGAAAAGATGGTTCATATATAAAGTTTGATGATAACGCAGCTGTTATCATAAAACCAGATAAACAACCAAGAGGTACTCGTATCTTTGGGCCAATAGCTAGAGAATTAAGAGAAAAAGATAAAGAATTCAATAAAATATTATCATTGGCACCAGAAGTTCTTTAGAGGGAGGTGGCTGCATTGGCTAAGATTCACGTAAAAAAAGATGACACTGTTATAGTTGTTTCTGGAAAAGATTCTGGGAAAACTGGCAAAGTCTTAAAAGTATATCCAAATGCAAGTAAAGTGCTTGTAGAAGGAGTTAGTATAGTAACAAAGCATGTTAAGCCTAGCAAGGATAATATGCAAGGTGGAATTGTTAAACAAGAGGCTGCGATTAATAGTTCAAAAGTTATGTTATATTGTAATAAATGTAAAAGTGCAACAAGAATTAGCAAGAAATTGCTAGAAGACGGTACAAAAGTTAGAGTATGTAAAAAGTGCGGCGAAATTCTATAAACTTTTGTTGAAAGGAGGATGCTAGATGATATCAAGACTACAAGAAAAGTACGAAAAAGAAGTAGTTCCAGCTTTAATGGAGAAGTTTGAATATAAAAACATTATGCAAGTGCCTAAGCTAGAAAAAATAGTTATTAATATGGGTGTAGGCGAAGCTAAAGATAATTCAAAAGTACTTGAAACTGCTATGAATGATTTAATAATCATTGCAGGTCAAAAACCAATATTAACTAGAGCAAAAAAATCAGTTGCTAACTTCAAGTTAAGAGAAGGTATGCCAATTGGAATGAAAGTTACATTGAGAAAAGTAAAAATGTATGAATTTGCTGATAGATTAATGAACGTTGCCCTTCCAAGAGTTAGAGACTTCAGAGGAGTTTCTGCAAAAGCTTTTGACGGAAGAGGAAACTATGCATTAGGTTTAAAAGAGCAAATCATATTCCCTGAGATAGAATATGATAAGGTGGATAAAGTTAGAGGTATGGACGTTATTTTTGTAACTACTGCTCAAACTGATGAAGAGGCAAGAGAATTATTAAGATACCTTGGAATGCCGTTTGCTCAGAAATAAGGAGGGAATGTTAAGTGGCTCGTAAAGCAATGATTGAAAAATGGAGTAAAGAACCAAAATATAAGACAAGAGCTTATACTAGATGCAGAATTTGTGGAAGACCACACTCTGTACTTAAAAAATATGGAATATGCAGAATTTGCTTTAGAAATCTAGCTTATAAAGGTGAAATACCAGGCTGTAGAAAAGCAAGTTGGTAATATAGAGTTGAAAGGAGGCACAATAAATGGTTATGACTGACCCTATCGCGGATATGCTAACTCGTATCAGAAATGCAAATGTTGTGAAACATGAGGTTGTTGAATTACCGTCTTCGAACGTTAAAAAGGCAATCGCAGACATTCTTTTAAAAGAAGGATATATCAAAAACATACAAGAGTATCAAGATGGATCTGTAAGTATGTTAAGACTTACAATGAAATATACAAGCGAGAATGATAGAGTAATTACAGGGCTTAAAAGAATTTCAAAACCTGGACTAAGAGTTTACTGCAAAAAGGATAATATACCACACGTATTAAATGGACTAGGAATTGCAGTGATATCTACTTCAAAAGGTATTGTTACAGATAAAGAAGCAAGAAACCTTACATTAGGTGGAGAAGTTATCTGTTACGTATGGTAATTAAGACGAATAGGAGGTGTAAGAATGTCAAGAGTAGGTAGACTTCCAATAGAAATACCTGCTGGTGTAACAGTTGATGTAACACCAGACAACGTTGTTACAGTTAAAGGGCCTAAAGGCCAACTTGTAAAGAAAATGCATGAAGATATGATAATAGAATTAAATGAAAAAGAAGTTCTAATTAAGAGACCTAGTGATGTAAAAGAACATAGAGCGTTACACGGATTAACAAGAGCACTTTTGTTCAATATGGTTACAGGAGTATCTAAAGGATATGAAAAAGTTCTAGAATTAGTTGGAGTTGGTTATAGAGCACAACTTAAAGGAAAAGATTTAGGACTTAGCCTTGGTTATTCTCATCCAGTAGAAGTGAAAGCTGTAGAAGGCATTCAGTTTGAAGTTCCAGAAACAACAAAAATTATCGTTAAAGGTATAGATAAAGAATTGGTTGGTTCTGTAGCTGCTAATATAAGAGTTTGGAGAAAACCTGAACCTTATAAAGGAAAAGGAATTAGATATCAAGGTGAACATATCAGACGTAAAGAAGGAAAAACTGGTAAGTAATAAAGCCTCGTAGAAAGGAGTGATTCAATTGTTTAAGAAAGCTGATAAAAACAAGTCTAGAAAAAAACGTCATTTAAGAGTTCGTAAGAAAATCACTGGAACTCCTGAGAGACCAAGACTAGCTGTTTATAGAAGTGAAAAAAACATTTATGCACAAGTTATAGATGATGTAAACGGAACAACATTAGTAGCAGCTTCTTCAGTTGAAAAAGGATTTGAAGGAGTAGGAAGCAATAAAGCAGCTGCTAAAATTGTAGGTACTGCTGTTGCTAAAAAAGCACTAGAAAAAGGGATTGACACAGTTGTATTTGACAGAGGTGGATACGTATATCACGGTAGAATACAAGAACTTGCAGAAGGTGCTAGAGAAGCTGGTCTACAATTCTAATAGAAGGAGGAAAGACAATGAGAATAGATCCTAACACGCTGAATCTAAAAGAAAAAGTTGTTTATATAAACAGAGTTGCTAAAGTTGTTAAAGGCGGTAGAAACTTTAGATTTACAGCGCTTGTAGTTGTAGGAGACGAAGACGGACACGTTGGAGTTGGAACTGGAAAAGCTGCAGAAATACCTGAAGCTATAAGAAAAGGTATTGAAGATGCTAAAAAACACCTAGTATCAGTTGCTATGGTTGAAAATACAGTTCCACATAGAATACATGGTAAATTTAGCAAATCAGATATATTAATTATGCCAGCACCAGAAGGTACTGGAGTTATCGCAGGTGGTCCTGTTAGAGCAGTGCTTGAACTTGCGGGGGTTAAAGATGTTAGAGCTAAATCTCTAGGATCAAATAATCCTAAGAATATGGTAAGTGCAACAATCAATGGATTAAGTGAATTAAGAACTATAGAAGATATAGCTAAATTAAGAGGAAAATCAATAGAAGAGATATTAGGTTAGGAGGGATCACCTTGGCTAAGCTAAAAGTTACTCAAACAAAGAGTACTATAGGTAGAAAGAAAGACCACGTAGCGACAATTAAAGCTCTTGGATTAAGAAAGATAGGCGGATCAGTTGTTCATACTGATACTCCACAGATAAGAGGAATGATAAACAAAGTTTGCTATATGGTACAAGTGGAAGAAGTAGAAGAGTAAGAGGAGGTGAAATGACTTATGAAACTTCATGAATTAAAACCTGCTACAGGATCAAGAAAAGCTAAAAAAAGAGTTGGTAGAGGAACAGGTTCAGGTTTAGGTAAAACTGCTGGAAAAGGTCAAGATGGACAAAATTCTAGATCAGGTGGCGGAGTTAGACCTGGATTTGAGGGTGGTCAAATGCCTTTATATAGAAGACTTCCTAAAAGAGGATTCACTAACATTTTTGCAAAGCAATTTGTTGAAGTTAATGTAAATAGATTAAACATCTTTGAAGATGGTACTGAAGTTACACCACAACTTTTAAAAGAAACTGGTGTTGTAAGTAAGCTTAAAGATGGTGTTAAGATACTAGGTAACGGAGAAATAGAGAGAAAATTAACTATTAAAGCTACTAAATTTACAAAGGGAGCCGTTGAAAAAATCGAGGCTGCTGGAGGAAAAGTAGAGGTGATTTAATTATGATGTCAACCTTACGCAATGCATGGAAGGTACCGGAACTTAGAAATAGAATTCTATTCACTATATTTATGGTAGCCATAATCAGGTTAGGAAATCATATTCCTGTACCTGGTGTGGATGCCAAGTCATTAGTTAATCTTTCACAGGAAGGAACATTATTCTCTTTTTATGATTTAATGTCCGGTGGAGCTTTAAGTAATTTTAGTATTTTTGCTATGGGAGTAATTCCATATATTAATGCATCGATTATTTTTAATTTATTAACTATTGCTATCCCTTATTTAGAGCAATTATCTAAAGAAGGGGAAGAAGGTAGGAAAAAGATATCTAAATATACAAGATACGCTGCGGTAATTATTGCAGTAGCTCAATCTTTTGGTACTTATGCTTTAATTAGTAGTACAGGGGCTGTTCCATACACAACAAAAATGGATATATTTTTAATTATGCTTACTTTGACTACTTCAACTGTGTTTTTAATTTGGCTTGGTGACCAAATTACAGTTAAAGGCATTGGGAACGGGATATCATTAATTATTTTTGTTAATATAATTTCAAGATTGCCTCAAACAGTACTGAATATATTCAATCTTCAAGAAACAGGGCAAGTTAATATTGTAAATATTGCTTTGCTTGTTGGATTTTCATTACTTGTTTTCTTAATGGTTATAGTTGCAACACTAGCTGAACGAAGAATTCCAATACAATATGCAGCAAGAGGTTCAAATGGTGGTGGGTATGGAGGTAGATCAACTCATATACCTATCAATATGAATTCATCTGCAATTATAGCAATAATATTTGCTATGTCAGTAATGCAAGCTCCAGCAACTATTAGTTCGTTTTTCCCTGATAGTGCAGTTTCTAAATGGATAGAAATGAGTTCTTTTAGTCCGTTTAAATATGGGTCTTGGCTTTATGTAGCAGTATATTGTTTTCTAGTTATATTCTTTACTTGGTTTTACACTGAAGTTACATTTAAACCAGATGAAATGGCAGAGAATATACATAAATCTGCAGGTTTTATACCTGGCATAAGACCGGGAGAACCTACAGCTAAATTTATAGAAAAAGTTTTACTAAAAGTTTCTATATTAGGAGGTATTTTTGCTGCGTTCATAGCTTTAACACCTATGGCAGTTCAAAATTTTACTCCTTTTACGAGTATTTCATTCGGAGGAACTGCTTTGTTAATTGAAGTTGGAGTTGCGTTAGATTTTATGAGAACAATAGAGTCTCAACTTGTTATGAGACACTATAAAGGCTTCTTAAAATAATAATATATGGAGATGATTTGAGTGAATATAATTTTATTAGGTCCTCCAGGAGCTGGAAAAGGAACTCAAGCAAAATTAATAAGCAAAAGATATTCTATCCCGCATATTTCAACAGGGGATATATTTAGAAAAAACATTAAAGAGAAAACACAATTAGGTGTAGAAGCAAAAAATTACTTAGATAAAGGACTACTTGTTCCTGACGAACTAACAATTAAAATTGTGGAAGATCGATTATCTAATGATGATTGTGTCGATGGATTTCTTTTAGATGGTTTTCCTAGAACTGTAGATCAAGCTGAAGCTTTAGATAAGTATTTAAAGAATAAACAAAATAAAATAGATTTTGCATTATTGATCGATGTACCAATGGATTTGATTGTTGATAGGATGACTGGTAGAAGAGTATGTCCTAACTGCGGTGCAAGTTATCATGTGAAGTTTAATCCTACAAAAGTACAAGGCAAATGCGATTTGTGTGGTTCTGAAATCATTCAGAGAAAAGATGATAATGAAGAAACAGTTAAAGATAGATTGGATGTTTATGAAAAGCAAACAGCTCCTTTGGTTAATTATTATCTTAATGAAGAAACTTTATTAAAAGTTGATGGAAATAGACAAATTGAAAAAGTATTTGAGGAAATTTGTAGGAATATGGATTGAGAATAATGGCTATAATGATTAATAGGTGATTATTTGAATCTATTTACACATACAGACTGTAAAAATATTTATTGAGGTGACATTTTTGAACAATGACAAATTAATAGGTAGGGTTGTAAATTCTATAGCAGGTAGAGATGAAGGTAAACAATTTCTAATAGTAGATGTACAAAATGAAAGTTACGTGTATATTGCAGATGGCGATATAAGAAAACTAGAAAACCCTAAGAAGAAAAAACTAAAACATTTAGAATTGACAGATGAGTACGCTGAAGAAATAAAACGGTCACTTATGTGTGGAGAAAAGATAAACAATGCAAAAATCAAGAAATATTTTAAAAATAGAGATGTTAATAAGGAGGAATAGAGCCTTATGTCAAAAGACGATGTAATTGAAATGCAAGGTTCAGTTTTAGAAGCTTTACCTAATGCCATGTTCCAAGTTCAACTAGAGAGTGGGCAGACAATTTTAGCCCATGTTTCAGGAAAATTAAGAATGAACTATATAAGAATTCTACCTGGTGATAAAGTAACAGTTGAACTATCTCCTTATGATTTAACAAGAGGTAGAATAACATGGAGATCTAAATAATAAGGAGGGTTACCATGAAAGTAAGACCATCAGTAAAACCTATGTGTGAAAAATGTAAAGTAATTAAAAGAAAAGGCAAAGTTATGGTTATTTGTGAAAATCCGAAACATAAGCAAAAACAAGGCTAATTAGTGATTGTTATTGATAATTTAGCTTATTTGAAATATGATATATAGGGTAAAAAGGAAATAACAGCGGCTGCTATATATAAATAGTCTATTTAACAGGAGGTGCAATATCTAATGGCTAGAATAGCTGGTACAGACCTGCCAAAAGGCAAAAGAGTAGAAGTAGGTTTAACTTATATTTACGGAATTGGAATGTCTAGTTCTCGTAAAATATTAAAAGAAACAGGAGTTAACCCTGATACTAGAGTAAAAGACTTAACAGAAGAAGAAGTTGGGGCTTTAAGAAGTGCAATAACAAAGAGTATGACAGTTGAAGGTGACTTAAGAAGAAAAATTGCTCTTGATATAAAGAGACTTAAGGAAATTGGTTGTTATAGAGGGATAAGACATAGAAAAGGTCTTCCTGTAAGAGGACAAAAGACTAAAACTAATGCAAGAACAAGAAAAGGTCCTAAAAAAACAATGGCTAACAAGAAGAAATAAGGAGGGATGATCAATGGCGAAAGCTAAAAAAGTTAAAAGAGGCAGAAGAAGAAAAGAGAAAAAAAATGTTGAACATGGTGCTGCACACATCAAATCAACTTTTAATAACTCTATTGTAACTTTAACTGATCCTAATGGAAACGCGTTAGCTTGGTCGAGTGCAGGTGCTTTAGGCTTTAGAGGGTCTAGAAAAAGCACTCCATTTGCAGCACAAATGGCAGCTGAAACAGCAGCAGCAGCAGCAATGGAACATGGCCTAAAAAGTGTTGACGTATATGTTAAAGGACCAGGTGCAGGTAGAGAAGCTGCAATAAGATCTTTACAAGCAGCAGGACTTGAAATAACATTAATTAAAGATGTTACTCCAATTCCTCATAATGGTTGCAGACCACCAAAGAGAAGAAGAGTATAATTTTATAGAAGCAGGAGGTGTTACTTAATGGCTAGAGATACTGGCGCAAAATGCAGACAGTGCAGAAGAGAAGGATTAAAACTATTTCTTAAAGGAGATAGATGCTATACAGATAAATGTGCATTTGCAAGAAGAGGATACGCACCAGGCCAACACGGTCAAGGTAGAAAAAAAGTTTCTAACTATGGTGTTCAATTAAGAGAAAAACAAAAAGCAAGAAGAATTTATGGTGTTTTAGAAAAGCAATTTAGAAAATACTATGGAAATGCTGAGAAAATGAAAGGTATAACAGGTGAAAACCTACTTAGACTTTTAGAAATGAGATTAGATAACGTAGCTTATAGACTTGGTTACGGAGCATCTAGAACAGAAGCTAGACAATTAGTTAATCATGGACATTTCCTTGTAAACGGAAAGAAAGTTGATATTGCATCTTACCAAGTAAAAATGGGTGATGTTGTCTCAGTTCGTGATAAAAGTAGATCATTAGAAAAATTCAAGGTATTTGCTGATAATCCAAAAACATTACCAAACTGGTTAGCAGGAGACGTTGCAACTTTTGAAGGTAAAGTAGTTACTGAACCTCAAAGAAGCGATATAGATGTACCAGTTAACGAAACATTAATTGTTGAGTTATATAGTAAATAATAGGTAATAGGATGGAAACAGCTGCCCTTAAGTATTAGAATAATCTATAAGGGAGGGTTCGTATGTTAGAAATAGAAAAACCCAAAATTGAATTAGTTGAAGCTACAGAAGATGGAATATATGGTAAATTTATCATAGAACCATTAGAAAGAGGATATGGTATTACTTTAGGAAATGCTCTTAGAAGAATACTTTTATCTTCTTTACCTGGAGCGGCTGCCAATTCAATAAAAATAGACGGTGTTCTACACGAGTTTTCAACTGTAAAAGGTGTTAAAGAAGATGTTAGTGAAATAATACTAAACATTAAAGGCTTATCTATGAAAATGTCTGAAGAAGGATCTACCACTGTATATATAGATGTGCAAGGGCCAAAAGTAGTTACAGCAGGTGACATAACTACTGATGGAACTGTAGAAGTTATTAATAAGGATCTACATATTGCAACTATAGATGACGATGGAAAGTTATATATGGAACTTAACGTTTCCAAAGGAAGAGGTTATGTTTCCCAGACTAAGAACAAAAAAGATGATATGTCAATAGGAACTATCGCTGTAGATTCTATTTATACACCTGTTAAAAAAGTTAATTTTACGGTTGAGAACACAAGAGTAGGTCAGATAACTGACTATGATAAACTGACTTTAGAAGTATGGACTAATGGGACTATGCTGCCTGAAGAAACAATTAGTTTATCTGCAAAAATACTTATAGAGCACTTTAAGTTATTCATGACTTTAACTGATAATGCAAATGATGTTGAAATTATGATAGAAAAAGAAGACGATCAGAAAGAAAAAGTTTTAGAGATGACAATAGAGGAACTAGATCTTTCTGTAAGAAGTTATAATTGTTTAAAAAGAGCTGGAATAAATACAGTTCAAGAGCTAACTGAGAAGTCTATGGACGATATGATGAAGGTTAGAAACTTAGGTAAGAAGTCATTAGAAGAAGTACAACAAAAACTAGAGGCTTTAACCTTAGGACTTAAGAAATCCGATGAGTAAAGGAGGCTGCAAAAATGGCTAAGCAACGTAAGTTGGGTCTTCCAACTGACCAAAGAAGAGCTATGCTAAGAAATCTAACAACTAGCTTTTTGAAGAGTGGTAGAATTGAAACTACTATTACAAGAGCGAAGGAAACTAGAGTTTTAGCTGATAAAATGATTACTCTTGCTAAAGCGGGAGATCTTCATTCTAGAAGACAGGCTCTTGCTTTTATTACTGAAAAAGAAGTAGTTGAAGAACTATTTTCTAATATAGGACCAAAATATGCTGATAGAAACGGTGGATACACTAGAATTATCAGAAAAGGACCTAGAAGAGGCGATGGAGCGGAAGTAGTAATATTAGAATTAGTTTAGATTTTTATAAAATATAAGCAATAGGGATTAATTAATTATAGCTTAGTCCCTATTATTATATAATTAGAAATTGAGGGGTAAATATGGCAGGTTATATGGTAGAGTGTCAAAATGTGGTTTTTAAGTATATGAAAGATGAAGTAGTTGAAAAAATTGCAGTTAATGGTGTAGACTTAAATGTAAAAAAAGGTGAATTCCTTGTAATATTAGGACATAATGGGTCTGGAAAATCTACTCTTGCAAAGCATTTTAATGCGTTATTACTTCCCAATGAAGGTAAAGTATTAGTAGATAATATGGATACAATGGATGAAAATAATTTATGGAAAATTAGAAATAGAGCAGGAATGGTATTTCAAAATCCTGATAATCAGATTGTGGCAACTATAGTTGAAGAAGATGTTGCGTTTGGACCGGAAAATTTAGGCATAGAGCCTTTTAAAATAAGAAAAAGAGTAGATGAAGCTCTCGAAACTGTAAATATGAGTGAATATAAAAGACATGCCCCTCATTTACTTTCAGGAGGGCAAAAACAAAGAGTAGCTATTGCGGGTATACTTGCTATGAAACCTGACTGTATTATTTTAGATGAGCCAACAGCGATGTTAGACCCTTCAGGAAGAAAAGAAGTTATTCAAACAATAAAAGAATTAAATAAAAATTATGGAATAACAATTATTTTAATTACTCACTATATGGAAGAAGCTGTTGAAGGAGATAGAATAGTAGTGATGGATGAAGGTAAAGTTTGTCTACAAGGTAAGCCAAGAGAAATTTTTTCGAATGTAAGCAAGATGAAGGAAATAGGACTAGATGTACCACAGATGACAGAATTAGCCTATGAACTTGAACAAGATGGAGTGAATATAACTTCAGATATATTAACAATAGATGAGATGGTGAATGCATTATGTCAATTATTATAGAAAATTTAACGCATGTATATATGCCACGAACACCTTTTGAGAAAAAAGCACTTGATAGTGTAAATGTTCAAATAGATGATGGTGAATTTGTAGCTTTGATAGGACACACAGGATCAGGTAAGTCTACTTTAATACAGCATATAAATGGTTTATTAAAACCAGATAGTGGCAAAATAATTGTTGATGGAGTAGATATTACATCTTCTAAAGTAAAAATGAGTGACATAAGAAAAAAGGTAGGTCTTGTATTTCAATATCCAGAATACCAGTTATTTGAGGAAACAATTGAAAAAGACATAGCTTTTGGGCCTAAAAATCTTAAATTGCAAGATGTAAAAATTAAAGAAAGAGTTATTAAGGCAATGGGAGTTGTTGGTCTTGATTACGAAACATATAAGGATAAATCTCCTTTTGACTTAAGTGGTGGTCAAAAACGTAGAGTAGCCATAGCAGGTGTAGTAGCTATGGAACCCAAAATACTAATTTTGGATGAACCTACAGCGGGATTAGACCCTAAAGGAAGAGATGAAATACTTTTTCAAATAAAGAAGTTAAAAGAAGAATATAATATGACTGTTATTTTAGTTTCACATAGTATGGAAGATGTTGCAAAAGTAGCATCTAAAATAATTGTTATGGAAAATGGAAAGTGTATTTTAAATGATATACCATCAGGTGTATTTAAAGAAATTGATACCTTAGAAAAAGTAGGATTGGCAGTACCACAAGTAACTTATTTAATAAAAAAATTAAGAGATAAAGGCATTAATATATCTGAAAATATATTTACTGTAAATGAAGCAAGAAAAGAATTAATAAAGTTATTGGGAGGAACTATAAATGATTAAAGATATAACTATAGGGCAATATGTTCCTGGTGACTCATTTGTTCATAAACTTGACCCAAGAATTAAAATTCTTATTTCAATGATATTTATAGTAGATTTATTTATACTAAATAATTTTTTTGGGTATATTTTTATAGTAGCATTTATAGCTTTATCAATAATAGTATCAAAAATTCCTTTTAGGTATATATATAAAGGATTGAAACCTATAATTATACTTTTGGTAATTACCGGATTGATAAATATATTTATGACACCAGGTGAAGGATTACCTCTTTTCAAATGGGGGTTTTTAAAGATATACAAAGAAGGTTTAGAACTTGCAGGGTTTATGATATTAAGACTTGTGTTCTTAATCATAGGTACTTCTTTATTAACGTTAACAACTTCTCCTATTGAGTTAACAGATGGATTAGAAAAATTGTTGAACCCATTTAAAAAAATAGGATTACCAGCACATGAATTGGCCATGATGATGACTATAGCTTTGAGATTTATACCTACACTTATGGATGAAACGGATAAAATTATGAAGGCTCAAATGGCAAGAGGTGCTGATTTTGAATCAGGAAATCTGTTCAGTCGAGCAAAAAATCTCATTCCACTACTAGTACCGCTATTTATTAGCTCATTTAGAAGAGCTGATGAGCTTGCAATAGCTATGGAAGCTAGATGTTATAAAGGTGGCGAAGGTAGAACTAGAATGAAAGTACTCAAGCTTCATAGTAGAGATGGTATTGCTTCATTTGTAGTAGTAGCATTAGTAATAGTGTCTATATGGAGCCGAGGAGTATAATTAAAATGCACAATGCACAATGCACAATCAAAAGAATAAATGATAAATGATAAATAATAAAGATAAATTTATTTAACTGCATAATTGAATGTAAATGAAAAAATTAAGTAGTATATTTTGATTTTTTAGTGTTATTTTATAATGTATTTAATATTTTATATTTTATTTAAAAAATTTGATTTAGCTCTAATAAAAATTTGCAATTTTCAATGTATAGTAAACAATTAAGTAGCAATCTCTTTATTCTTATAAGATTTTTTTATTTAATTAAAGATTCTCGACGTTAGGAGAGAATCATCATTAATTGTGCATTGTAAATTGTGCATTGTGCATTAGAATTTAAATGTATCTTATCTTTTAATTAGTAAGGAGTAATATGGATAAAAGGAATATAAAACTTATTATAGAATTTGATGGAAATAAGTATGCTGGATGGCAGATTCAGAATAATGCGAATACTGTCCAAGAGACAATAATTAGGGCAATTGAAGAATTAACTGGAGAAGAAATTAATCTTATTGGATCTAGTAGGACAGACGCGAAAGTCCATGCTAGAGGTTTTTGTGCTAATTTCATTACATCTTCAACTATACCACCAGATAAATTTAAGCAGGCTATAAATAATAAGTTACCTGAAGATATAGTAATTATAAATTCAAATCTTGTTTCTGATGATTTTCATGCTAGATATTCAAGTAAAGGAAAGAAATATACATATGATATTTTAAATAGGGAGCAACCACCTGCTTTGTGTAGAAATTATATGTATTTCTATAAAAAGAAGCTAGATATAAATAAAATGAAAAAAGCAGCTAAATTTTTTATTGGAGAACACGATTTTGCTTCTTTTCAGAATACAGGTAGTAATGTGAGGACAACTATTAGAACAATATATGATTTTACTATAGACACTAGTGGGGATATTATAAGTATATCTATTACTGGAAATGGTTTTTTGTACAACATGGTAAGAATAATTATTGGAACACTTATTCAAGTGGGAATAGGTAAAATAGACCCTACAGATATTACGGAAATTATTAATTCGAGAAATAGAAAGAATGCAGGTCCTACAGCACCACCACAGGCATTGTGTTTGCAAGAGGTGTACTATTAATCAAAGATTTTCTGAGCAACTGGAAGAAAATCATCCATAATTGTGCATTGTGCATTGATAATTGTGCATTATTCTTTCAAAGATACATCTTGGTTTTTCTAATTTAAAAATTTTATTAAAAAAAGATAGTTTTTATAAAAAATTATATTGACACACCCGGCTCGTTGTATTATAATTACTCTTGTTGTGATGACGAATCGTAATTAAATAAGCTGTGGTCTTAATATAGAAGAACGCAATTTCATAGTATAAGGAGGTAAAATAATGAAATCCTATTTAGCAAAAGAGAGCGAAATAGAAAGAAAGTGGTATGTTATAGATGTAGAAGGAAAACCACTAGGTAGAGCAGCAAGCCAAGTTGCATCAATTTTAAGAGGAAAGCATAAACCAACATTTACACCAAATGTAGACACTGGTGATTATGTTATAATTTTAAACGCTGATAAAATTGTATTAACTGGTAAAAAATTAGATCAAAAAATGTTGAGACATCACTCTTTATATCCAGGTGGATTAAAAGAAATATCTTACAGAAAAGCAGTAGAGAAAAAACCTGAATTTGTATTCCATGAAGCTGTTAGAAGAATGTTACCAGCAGGTAAATTGGGAAGACAAATGTTAGGTAAATTAAAGGTTTATAAGGGTAATGAACATAATCATGACGCTCAACAACCGGAAATATATGAATTAAAATACTAATATCGAAAGGAGGCCCCACAATGGCAAAAGTTCAATATTTTGGAACAGGTAGAAGAAAAAAATCAGTAGCTAGAGTAAGACTTGTACCAGGTGATGGTAAAGTTTTAATAAATAAAAGAGATATCGTAGAATTCTTCCCATTAGAGACATTAAGATATATTGTTAATCAACCTTTAGTTTTAACAAGTACTAGAGATAAATTTGACGTATTAGTTAATGTTCATGGTGGTGGATTCACAGGTCAAGCAGGAGCTATAAGACACGGTATTTCCAGAGCTTTATTAAAAGCAGATGATACATTAAGACCTGAACTTAAAAAAGCTGGATTCTTGACTAGAGACTCAAGAATGAAAGAAAGAAAGAAATATGGTCTTAAAAAAGCAAGAAAAGCTTCACAATTCTCAAAAAGATAATATTAAACATATATTTATTTATAAAAAGAGAGATTTTATTATCTCTCTTTTTTTTGCATAAAAAAGAATTATTAAAAAAAGCAAAAATAATTTAATTTAGCAAGATTTTGTATAAATATATGAAAATATATTCGTAGCCAAATACATAAAGTTACAAAATGTTTTTTTGAAAAAATGGTGTTAGTTAAAATAATTCCTTAAAAAATGTAATAAAATAGTTGTTCGCAGGAACGTAATGTTAAAAAAAATTAACATTTACATAAAGTTTGCAAAAATAACTTAACAAAATGTTTTTTTTCCTGTAATATTTGTTTTGAGGTTACATTAGTATGATATTTGTTTTGAAATTACGTAGGAGGGTACGCAATAATGGTTATGATGATAATTGGTTTATTTTCAGGATTAGGTCTTTTTCTCTACGGTATGAAAATGATGGGTGATGGACTTGAAAACGTAGCTGGGGATAACATGAAAAAGTTGTTCGAAAAAATAACTTCAAACCCATTAATGGGAGTAGCTACAGGAGCGGGAGTTACATTTATTATTCAAAGTAGTAGTGCAACAACTGTTATGGTAGTTGGGTTTGTAAATGCGGGACTTATGAATCTTTATCAGGCAGCAAGCGTAATAATGGGAGCAAATATTGGTACAACAATCACAACACAGCTTATATCTTTTTCAATTGGGGATTATATTCCTATTTTAATACCTATCGGTGTATATATGGTGTTATTTAGCAAGAATCAAAAGTATAAAATTATTGGAAATATAGTATTAGGATTTGCTATTTTATTTTTAGGTATGGACCTTATGAAAGAAGCAATGTCCCCATTAGCAGAATCTGATATGTTTATTAAAATGATAGATTCTATAGATGGCAATATTGCTCTTGGAATATTAGTAGGAGCTTTAATGACAGCAGTAATACAAAGTTCATCGGCTTCCACAGGTATATTGGTAGCTCTAGCGGGAACAGGAGCGCTGCCAATCAGTGTAGCTATTCCAATACTTTTTGGTAACAATATAGGTACATGTGTTACAGCATTAATTTCAAGTGTGGGAACGAGTAAAACTGCAAGGAAAGCAGCACTTATCCATTTGTCTTTTAATATTTTTGGTACGATAGTATTTATACCATTAATTCCTGTATTAACATCTATTGTAAGCGCAATGGACGCAACAAATGTACAAAGACAAATAGCAAATGCACATACAATTTTTAATATAGCTAACACTGTAATAATGGTTCCATTTATTAAATATATTGTATTATTAGTAAATAAGATAATTCCTGGAGAAGACGAAGTTGATGCCAGTGGAACTATGTATATAGATAATAGAATTATAGAAACACCTGTAATTGCTATTGGGCAGGCAGAAAAAGAAATTAACCGTATGATGACATTAGCTAAAGAGAATTTGCAACTATCAATTAGAGCTTTACTGAAGAATGATAATAATGCTATTAAAGAAATATATATAAATGAGAAAATAATTAACCTTCTTGAACAAGAAATAACTAAGTATTTAGTTAAAATATCAAATGAAAAAATATCTGATAATGAGCATAAAAATATTATAGATATGATTAATATGGTCAATGATGTTGAAAGAGTTGGAGACCATTGTAAAAACTTAGCAGAATTAGCTACAGAAAAAATAGATAAAAACTTGAAATTTTCTCATGAAGCGCAAAAAGAATTGGATGATATATATAACTATACATTAAATGCTCTTGAGTTAAGTAGAGAAAGCTATCTATTAAAGGATATATCAAAAGCGAAAGATGTATTTAGATCGGAAGATAGAATTGATTATTTAGAGGAAGAATTAAGGAAAAAACATATTAAACGACTAGGTAACGGTTCTTGTGATGCGCATTCAGGGGCAATATTCTTAGATGCTATTAGCAATTTAGAAAGAATAGGAGACCATTCTGTAAATATAGCACAAGTAGTATTAGCTAATAATTAGATACAAATTTAAATATTTCAAGAGTATGCATAACATGCATACTCTTTTTTTGCTTTAATTATAATATTTTTTATAAAAAAATCAATAATAAAGATAAGTACAATAAACAATTTGTAGCAGCATTTAAAAAGCATATTAAAATTGAGGAGAGTTTAAAATGGATAAGCTGAAAAATATATTAGTATTTACTATTCTCTTAATAATATTTAATAGTTTGCTTTGTGTCTTAGCTCTTGGGGATATGAAATTTGATAGAAGGGAAAAAATAATTTTAATAGATCCTGGTCATGGAGGTGTTGACGGAGGTGCTGTTTCTAAGAAAGGTACACTTGAAAAAGAATTAAATCTTAAAATTGCATTAAACTTAAAAAATAAACTCGAGGAGTTAGGATATAAATGTGTAATGACAAGAGATGATGACTATGGTTTATATTCTGATAAAGGTAAAATTAGAGACAAAAAAATTGAAGATTTAAATAATAGATGCAAATTAAAAAAAGATTCTAATTGTGATATTTTTGTTTCGATACATTTAAATATGTTTGATAAACCACAATACTCAGGTGCACAAGTCTGGTATGCAAAACAACCACAAGAAGCTGCAGAATTAGCACATATTATTCAAGTAAATTTAAAAAATGATTTAGATAACAATAATAATAGAAAAGAAAAATGTGCAAATGATGCATACAAAATACTTCGATGTCACAATAGTGTACCTTCGGTTATAGTTGAATGTGGATTCTTATCTAACCAAATTGAAGAAGAAAAATTACTTCAAGAGGAATACCAATATATGATTGCACAGACTCTTGCAAGGTCCATAGATGACTACTTTATAATGCATACGGAGGAAGAAAAGAAAGAAGAAATACAAGAAGTAGATAAAGATTTATTAGATAAATATCAAGAAGAACATTGGAACTAATAATCGATAAGGATTAAATATAAAAATTTCCTCGGAAATAGTTAAAAATTAGAGAAAACACTCGAAAATGATAAATAATATTATTAATCGTGTTTTTGCAGCTATATTAGTAAGATATATGTAATGTTGAGTCAACAATGGTTTTAAAAATAGAGTCTTATATAAAACATCACCGTTTGTTTTGACATACATATACTATAAATAGTAATAATAATTAAAGGTGAAATATGAGCGTAAATCCTATAATAGTACCTTTGTATTTAAACAAGAATATGATTAATAATTTATTTACAATAGCAATACGTGAATTCTCTCAAACGCAAAGTTTAAACACCAGAAAGCAAGTAATTATGAAAGCTGATACACCATTAGGAAATGTTATACCAAATAAATGTCTTCAGGGTAATTTTAGTTTTCAATATCTAGATGAATGTTCCAAACAAGACACAGAAAAAAGAGTATCTATCATTATAGAAACATTGCTTAGTTTGAATCAAATTATGAGTGAAAATAAAATACTGAATAAAATTGAAAGTGGAGAACAAATTTTAGAAATAAAGGAAAATGATTTTGTTGAAGTTTTATGTGATATAGCTCATAACCCACAAATAGAGCAAATAAAGAATATAGTTAAATTTATGCAGTTTGATTTAACATTTAAAAGAGATGTTGAAAACTATAATTCAAATACAATCGAAAGTAAAAAAGAAATATTAAAAATGTTAAAAGAAAGTATTTATGAATATGAAAATTCTAAGTGCTTAAAATATATTACTTCAAATTTATTTGAAACAAATTTTAGAGGAATAATTCCTATTTTCAAAGGATTTATGGAGGACAGTATAGACTACTTAGATGATTCTAGAGTTACTATTTTAGGTAAGGTAATTAGAGTTACAAATAATGCTGAAAGTCAAAAAATAAATTTATTGAGTGGAACATGTTTTGATTATTTTAATGAACAGTATTTTAAGAATTTTATGAGTACTTATTTTTCTTCAATGTATGATAATTTTTTATTTTATGATGCTAATAAGGAAACTAAATGCCCTTTGATTGAAATAATACCCATTGCAATTTATGTATAATTAGTGTGAAGAAAATGAAATTAATGTATAATTATATACAGGTATATTTGATATCAATGAAAATGCAGGTAAGGGTAAGAAAGGGGAAATAAGAATGAGAACCGTAGAAGTAGACCAAATCACAAAAGCTATTAAAAAGCTATGCATCGAGGCGAATTATTTTTTAGGTAAGGATATAAGAAATAAACTTAATGATGCTTCAGTGAAAGAAGAATGGGGTATAGCAAAAGATGTTTTAAAAGATATTATTAGTAATTATGAAATTGCAGAAAAGGAAGAAATACCTATTTGTCAAGATACAGGTATGGCATGTGTTTTTATAGAAGTTGGACAAGATGTTCATCTAAAGGGCGGAGATATTACAGAGGCAATTAATGAAGGGGTACGTGAAGGGTATAATGAAGGATACTTAAGGAAGTCAGTAGTAAAAGACCCAATTAACAGAGTAAATACGAAAGATAATACTCCAGCCATAATATATTATGATATCGTTCCAGGGGATAGGGTTAAAATCACTGTTGCACCAAAAGGATTTGGTTCGGAAAATATGAGCAGAGTTGGTATGCTAAAGCCAGCAGATGGAGAAGAAGGTGTAAAAGAGTTTGTTATTGATACTGTGAGGAAGGCAGGATCTAATCCTTGTCCACCTATTGTAGTTGGAGTTGGAATAGGTGGTACCTTTGATAAAGTAGCTTACTTAGCAAAGAAAGCATTAATAAGAGATATTAATATAAGGAATGAAGATGGATACTATAAAGAAATGGAAGAGGAGCTATTAGAAAAGATAAATGCCCTTGGAATTGGGCCACAAGGCTTTGGGGGAAAAACTACTGCTCTTGGTGTAAATATTGAAACATATCCAACTCATATTGCAGGATTACCTGTAGCAGTAAATATAAATTGCCATGTTACAAGACATAAGACTATAATTTTGTAAGGGGAAAATATCAATTTATAAAGATAGTATGCAGTTTATTAATAGCAATATATAATTTAAATGCACAATGCACAATGCACAATGCACAATGCACAATGCACAATGGACAATTAAGGAGGATTTTCTTCCCGGTGGTCAGAAAATCTTTAATTAAATAAAAGAAGCTTAGAATTATAGTAAATTAGTAATAAGGAGTTTTATTAGAAGCTGATAAAAATTGGGGAGGCAGAGAAATGACTAAGGTGATTAAAGTGACTACACCGTTTACAGAAGAACAAGCAGTAAAATTAAAGGCAGGAGATAAGGTTCTTATAAGCGGGACAATATATACAGCTAGAGACGCAGCACATAAAAGGCTTGTTGAGCTCATACATAGTGGAAAGAAAATTCCTTTTGACATAGAAAATTCGATTATTTATTATGTTGGACCAAGTCCAGCAAAAGGGGGAAGACCTATTGGGTCTGCAGGTCCTACTACATCATATAGGATGGATCCGTATGCTCCAGAATTATTAGAAATTGGACTTAGAGGAATGATAGGAAAAGGATTAAGAAATAAAGAAGTTGTCGATTCTATGATAGATAATAAAGCAGTTTATTTTGGAGCTATAGGAGGAGCAGCAGCACTCATTGCAAAGTCAATAGTTAAAGCAGAAATTATTGCCTATGAAGATTTAGGTTCTGAAGCTATAAGAAAATTAGAAGTTAAAGATTTTCCAGCAGTAGTAGTTATAGATACTGAAGGGAATGATTTATATGAGATTGGGAAAGAAGAATATTTGAATTCAATGCACAATGCACAATGAACAATGCACAATTAAGGATGATTTTGCTACGCAAAATCTTTTAATTAATTGAATGATTAAAACAAAGGGAAGTATATATATTTATTTTTACACAAATATGTATACTGTCCCATATTTAATACCTCATATGCAGTCTGTAAGTAGAAGATTTGAGATTGATATTATTTAGTATAAAGATTATCGTAGTATTCGTTCAGCATTCTTTCTACTGCAAAATAGTCTTTTGTTGATTCTATACTGTTTTGCATCATTTTTATCCATTTAGATTTATTATTATAATAAGTTGGTAAAACCCTATTAAGAAGAGTATCTACTAAAGCATCACCATCATGAGCATCTATATCTTCAACATCTTCTTTTGTTTTTCCATTTCCAAATTGCCAACCGTTTATGTTGTCATTGCAAGCTTCAGGCCACCAACCATCAAGAGTAGATAGATTTAAAACTCCATTCATAGCAGCTTTCATGCCAGATGTTCCGCTTGCTTCCATAGGTCTAATAGGGTTATTAAGCCACACATCGGCCCCTCTAGTAAGTTGTTTGCCAATGACCATATCGTAATTCTCTAAGAAAACAACACTATTAGGATATTTTTTAGTCATTTTGTGTAGGTTAAAGACTATTTCTTTACCAGTATCATCTAAAGGATGAGCTTTACCAGCGAATACAATTTGTATATCACCAGATTCTAGTAAAGGACCTATATGTTTAATGTCTCTAAAGATTAAATCACTTCTTTTGTATGGAGCTGCTCGTCTTGAAAAGCCTATTAGAAGCTTGTTTTCATCTAATTGAACACCATTTCTATCTTTGACAAAACTAATTAATTCTTTTTTAATTTCCATATGTTTATTCCAAAGACATTCTTCGTCATTATATGAGTTAATTATCCTGTCGTCAACCCAAGTAGGAGTATGAATTGCATTAGTTATTGCTATAATATCAGACCTTCCATCTATATCTTTCCACATTTCATTTGCTGTTTCTCCGTGGAGCTGTGCCACAGCATTTGCATTTCGAGAAAGCCTTAAAGCAGCTACTGTCATATTGAATGGAGTGCCTCCTATAGCTTCCATTTGAGCTTTGCTTAAGCCATTAAATGCGCCCATATATTGGAGCCTGCTAATTGGGTGAGACTCATTTCCTTGCTTGATAGGAGTGTGTGTTGTAAAAACAACTTCTTCAGTAGTTTCAGCAATTGCGTCCTCAGTTGAAAGCCCATTTTCAGTCTTTTCTCTAATTAGTTCAGTTGCAGCTAAAACAGCGTGCCCTTCGTTGAAATGATAAACATCTATAGGAATATTTAAGGCTCTTAAGGCTTTAACACCACCAATTCCAAGAACAATTTCTTGAGCAACTCTTTCTTCACCAAACCAACCATATAATTGACCTGTTATCCATCTATCTTCACCATTATTTTCAGCTATATCAGTATCTAATAGATAAATAGGATTATTATTAAAACTATCTACTTTCCAAACCTTACAAACAACATCATTTTCTCTCACTTTAACAGTAACTTTAACTCCTGTATCTTTTAAAAAATCATATTCATAATTATGATAGCTATCATAAGCTTTTCCGTTTTCATCTAATAACTGGTCAGAATAACCTTGTTTCCACTTAATACCTATACCGATAAGTGGTAAATTCATATCTTTTGCTCCCTTTAAATGGTCGCCTGCTAAAATGCCAAGACCTCCTGCATAAGTTTTAAAGCTAGCATCTAATGCATATTCCATACAAAAATAGGCAACTTTAGGTAAAGATTTTGTATCCATAATATACCTCCTCTTATTTATAGCTAATTATACTATTGATTTTAATGCAAAAAATAGCAATATACAAATCAATAATTATTAATGAACATTAATTTGTTTGATAATGAAATACTATATCAATTATATAATAAGAACAAGGAAATGTGCAAGCGTTTGCGCAAAAGAAATAAGCTTTTTTTAGAAATTTAAATAATTTTTAACTTTTTAATCAAATCATTCGTATATAATATAGACAAGTGAAAGGGGGAGTTTACTTGTCGAAATCCGATGAACTTTTAGTAATGGAAATATTAAATGGTAATATTAAAAGTTTTGAAAAAATAGTAGAAAAATATCAAACCGTAATAATACGATATGTAAATAACTTTGTGAAAGATCAATCCATAGCAGAAGATATAAGCCAGGAAGTATTTATCACTATTTACAATAAATTAAAACAATATAATAATAAATATAAATTTTCTAATTGGATGTTTCAAATAGCTAAAAATAAGACCATTGACTATATAAGAAAAAAGAAGAGGTTAAATGAAACGATTATTGAAGGGGCATATGACTTGTCTTCCAATGATAACTTAGAAGAAATAATAGAATTTAATGAAACAAAAAAATATATTAATGAATATATAAATACTTTAGATAAAGAATCAAAGCAAATTCTTTCTATTAGATATACTAGTAACAAAACTTTCAAAGATATATCTAAAATTTTGAATATAAGTGAATCTACAGTTAAAAGGAAATATTATAATGTAAGAAAGAATTTTAGTGAATTCATAATTTGCAAAGAAAAGGGGTGTGAATATGGATTGTAAAGTATTCACAAAAAATATATACCAATTCATACTTGATGATTTAAGCATGGAAGAAAAAATGAAAATGGAGAAACACGTAGAAGAATGTGATAAATGCAGGGAATTATATAACAAAGAATTAGAAATAGAAAAAACATTAAGAAGTTTTTTTGATGAAGAAGAAATAATTGTTGAGGAAGAATTTAAAAAAGGTATTTTGGAAAGAATAAATAATAACAGGTACAAAAAACAAAAAAAGAATAAAAATATTAATATATCAAAATATATGAAGATAATAACGCCAATAGCAGCAGGATTCTTTATATTTATTATTTTTACTCGAGGAAATTTTATGATGCGTTCGGAAAATATGACAGAAGAAGCAGGGAATGCTAGTGCTAATAGCACAATGATGGAAGAACATGACTTGGAAAATAATGAAAGTGAAACTTCCATAAAAAATGGAATTGGATCAGATGGTGATTATGCAGATGATAGTTTGGATTTCACAATAAATAGGATAAATGAAGAAGAATTTTATACATTGATTAATGAAGATGCAGACCATGTTGAGGATAATATTTTTGAAAATTCATCTAAAAAAGAATATAGTGCAGTTCTTTTAGAAAAAAAGAATATAATTTTGATAAATAATCAAGAAAATGGAGAAAAATTAATATTAGAGGTGCAGTTAAAGGATAAATTTAGTATAATTAAAAATATAGAGTGGTATGATGAAGGATATTTATTGATTCTGTCTGGAAATGTAGAAGAAGGAGGTAAATTAGTTAGCTTATTAAATATTATAAATAGTAAGAATACAAAGGTATATGAAATTAAAAATAATAAAAGCTATATTACTGATGTACATTATATTAGTGATAAGAGTATTACTATAAATGTTAAGGTTTATGAGGAGGAGACTAAAAAATTCCATAATGAAGATGTAAAATTATATAATATAGAAAAAGTAAAATAAAAAATATAAAAGGAGGTTTATTAGGATGAAAAAGAAAAAAGTTTTATTGGTAATACTATCTGCTACGCTAGTATTTTCACTTTTCACCTTTACTGGGTGTTCAAATGATAGTAATCAAGAAAGTGAAGTAATTATTAGTGAAAGTGAAAATGAAGGTTCTAATGAAGTAGAAGAAAATATCGAGAGTAGTGAGGAAGACGTTACAGAAAATGCAGAAGATGTTGAAGTAGAAGAAATAAATGAAGTAGCTGCAGATATAAAGTATCAGAAAGAACAATTAGAGGATACGGTAGAGCCTGACTTTGCTACTCAATGGATTGAATCACCTAATAATAAACTTTCAGCATGTGTAGAAGGCAGAGGACCAGATGGTAATGAAGAGGGAGTAGGATACATTATAGTAAAAAATAATGAAACAAATGAAAAATGGTCCTATACTGTAGTTGATGATAACAGGCAATTATCTACTAAAAAAATAGTTTGGGTAGATGATGAAAATATAGCATCGATAGTGGGATTATCTTATGGTACAATAGCTTTAGGTGGAAATGTTTATAACTTAGACCTTACAACTGAAAATACAACATTTATATATGATACAGAAAGTGAGAAAATTCAAGTATTAGAAGCTAAGAATGTAGATGGTAAGATTGAACTTCAAATTATGGTATATGAAGATGATAATTTTATTGAATACCATATTGAATCAAAAACTATTGAAATACAATAAAATTTAGTTTAATATGTAAAATACTTTTCAATATATTGTAAAACATTCATGTTTTACTTAGGTCTAAAATGAATAAATTTACTATTAAAACTAATAATAAATTTATAAAAGAAAAACCTTAATTAAGTATCGACTTGGTTAGAAAACTGAATAGTAAATGAATTTAAAATAACAAGAAAAAGTTTTAGATAGTTATTGACATTTAAAAGAAGGAAGTCTATAATAATGATATAGATACCCTATGGGGGTATAAATAATGATTTATATGGAGGTATATTATGGTTAAAGATTTAATGAGTAGAGATTTCGTTCAGGAAGTTATAAATTCTAGTTCTACTGTTGTAATAGATTTTTGGGCACCTTGGTGTGGACCTTGCAAGATGTTAGGGCCAGTATTACACGAAGTGGCAGATGAGATGGAAGGAAAAGCAACCTTCTTTAAATTAAACGTAGATGAAAATACAGATATAGCTCAAAAATATAGTGTAGTAAGTATTCCGACTGTTTTAGTATTTAAGAATGGTGAAGTTGTAGATAAAATGGTAGGATTTAGACCAAAGCAAGATATAATTAAATTTATATCAAATAATCTATAAGATAATTACCGACAATTAAATATTGTCGGTTTTATTCGTTAAGGGGGTATCCATATGAATGACAGATATGATATTGCTATAATAGGAAGTGGTCCAGCAGGACTAGAGGCAGCTATAAATAGTAAAATTAGAAATAAAAAAATAATAATTTTTGGTAGTGATTCATTAAGTAATAAATTAATAAAAGCTCCTAAAGTAAATAATTTTTTAGGCTTTTTCGATGTTACGGGATTAGAATTAAAAGATCAGTTTAAGAACCATATAGATAATATGGGGATAGAAATAACAAATGAAAGAATTAATAATGTATATGCCATGGGTGATTATTTTGGTTTAATGGTTAATGAGAAAATGTATGAAGCTAAAACAGTTATTTTAGCTACCGGAGTTCAAAATGTTAAGGGGTTTAAAGGCGAAGAGGAATTTTTAGGTAGAGGTGTTGGTTACTGCGCAACTTGTGATGCACCATTATATAAAGAGAAAGTAGTTACAATAATAGGCTATAATAAAGAAGCAGAAGAAGAAGCTAATTATGTAAGTGAGCTTGCATCTAAGGTATATTATATACCAATGAATAATAAAGAACCTAAGTTAAAAGAAGGAATCGATATATTAAAAGCAAGACCTGTTGAAATAGTTGGAGATAAGCATGTAGAGAAATTATTACTTAAAGATGGTGAAATTAAAACTGATGGTATATTTATATTAAGAGATAGTATCTCACCAAATCAGTTAGTGCCAGGTCTTCTAATAGATGATAATCATATCAAAGTTAATAGAAGTATGGAAACTAATATTAAAGGATTATATGCGGCAGGAGATTGTACAGGCAAACCTTATCAGTACATCAAATCTGCAGGAGAAGGTCAAGTTGCGGCACTTAAAGCTGTAGAATATTTAGACTCTTTATAATAGATTAAAACAAGAGTGCAGAGTGAAGTAAAATAAGCTCCTCGTCTTACGACGAGGAGCTTATTTTATCTTTTAACTTTACTCTAAGATTCAGAAAAGTAAGTTTTTAATCTTTTAATTTCACACTGCAAGCTTCACACTATGTTTCAAAAACAAAGGTTTTAATTATTAAGGTTTTATATTTTTTAATTTCACGTTTCACACTTCACGCTTCACACTATGTTTAAAAAAACGTTATTCCACAGTGAAAAACACGTGCTGACCTATGTTGCTTACATTGTTTTTTTCTACAGTTTTCATCCAGCTGCAGGTTGCTATTTTAGGGTTATAATAAAATGTAGCCTTAGTAGTTGGATCATAACCTTTTAAAGCATCATACACTGCTCTATAACATTCTTCATCAGGGGTTCTGTTTACGGTACCATTAGACACACAAGTAAAAGCCCATTTCTGATTTATAACTCCTTCAATAGTATTTGGGAAATCTTCATCTTTTAATCTATTTAGAATTACGGAAGCAACTGCAACTTTTCCGTCGTAAGGTTCTAAATTACTTTCTGCAAAAACTACTCTGGCCATTAAATCAATATCTTCATCAGTTAAACCAATATTTTCCCAATCAGAATTAAAAACTGTAACAACTTGAGTTTCATCCTTAAAAAGATCAAGCGTTTCTGTACCTATTTCGGTCTTAGCATTAGCTATTGTACAGAAGGAAACCATACTAAATAATAGTATACTTAGAAAAATACTATACCTATGACTTTCCATATTGTTACTCCTTTTTCATAATATTTTAAGTTCAAGTCATATTGTACCCATTTATTCTAAAATAATACTAAAACTTTTTAAAGTTACAATTATCTAGGAGTTATGTTTTGAAAATTAATAAATATTTGTTCGGAATTATCAATAATTGTTGTAGAGTTATTATTATTTTACAGTATTTTTATATTGAATAAATTTTGAAAGAAATCCACTGTAAGTAACATCTGCATTACTGTACTGACTGTTTGAATCATCATATAAAGAATCAAGTGTATTTGTAGAGATATCAGCGTTATTTTCAATAGTAATTTTTTCAGTGGATACAGCATAACTGAAATTAAATAAGTAGGTATGGTAAGACTTTAAAGACGCTAATAGGGCTTCGTAAGCATCAATACCATCAATGGGCATTGAGAGTTCTTCAAGGCTTTTTTCAAGAGCAGCTATTTCCTCAATATTTTTGTTAGCAATACTTAGTATGCTATCATAAGTTTGAATACCATTTCTAGCGTTAAGTACATATTTCATACAATCTCTTTTTATTGGATCAAATGTAGCTGATATAGTATTTATTTGATTTTCAAAATCTTTCTTCTGAGAATATACTGATTCATTTGCTGTTGAAGCTTTAGATACATTACTTACATAAATAGTGGTACCACTGACTAAATGTAATATATTATCTGGCAATAAAAATTTATCATTATCAAATGTTATTAAAGAATAGTAATTCATACAGTCATCCCTGTAATTGTTCATATTCAACATAGAATTATTTATATTGGAACTACTTGGATTTTTTACAATATAAAATATCTCTTTGTACATACTAATATTGTTTGAAAGTCCATTCTTTAGATTTTCATAAGATTGGATATCATCTTCTATGGGTTTAGTACTTGAAATATTGTTGTATATACCTCTTAGTTCATCTATATCATTTTGAAGGTCTGAGAGTATTCTTTCATTTGAAATAGTTTCGTCAGTAACATAAGTTGCTACTCTACTATTTATTTCGTAAATATTATCAATTTGAGTTGTAATATTTTTTTCATACTTAGAGTATGATTTATTTGTAAAATACTTATATGTAGTATAAAATATTCCCCCACAAATTAAGAATAATGCAAGTATTATAGATATATTCCTAATAATAAGTTGATTTTTGTTTTTCATGGATTACACTCCTTTTTATTAAAGAGCCAGTATAAATAGAACTAACTCTTATAGGTGAAAAATGATTTAAAGTAAATTATATTTTTAAAATACTAGATTTGCAAGACAAAGTCAAATAAATATATTAAACCTATTAAATAATTTGAAAAATATGATTAAAATAATTATTTTATAGTGTATAATTGTAATTACAATGAACTGCATTGAGGTGAGCATATGGAACTTATAAATTTAGTTTTAAATACAATACAATCCATAAATATTTATTCTATTTTAGATATTATAGTTGTAGCTTTTATTTTCTATAAAGTATATATGTTAATGAAAGAAACTAGGGCAGAACAATTATTAAAGGGTATCATGTTAATTATATTATTGATTCCAGTTAGTAGTTTGCTAAATTTAAAGGTCCTTAATTGGATTTTAAGTAAAACACTAACAATTGGAGTTTTATCTTTAGTTATCATATTCCAGCCAGAAATTAGAAAGGCATTAGAGCATATAGGAAGAAGCGCTTTTAATGATAGACATATTTTTCAAGATGATGAGACAATTATTAAAATGATAACTGAGATTACCAATGCAGTAGATGAGTTAGCGAAAACGAAAACAGGTGCTTTGATTGTAATAGAGCAAGCTACTGGACTGAATGATATTAGGGAGACTGGAATTTCCGTGGATGCAGAAATTTCTTCTTCGTTATTAGAAAATATATTTGTGGAAAATACACCTCTTCATGATGGCGCTGTTATAATTAAAAATGCTAGGATAGCTTCTTGTGGATGTTTACTACCACTTAGTAAAGATGCATCAATAAGTAAAAAGCTAGGAACAAGACATAGGGCAGCACTTGGAATTTCAGAGGTATCTGATGCTCTTATAATAATTGTATCAGAAGAAACAGGAGTTATATCATTGACGGTTAATGGTAAATTAACTAGAGATTATACGGAAGAAAAATTAAGAGCAATTCTTATTAAGATTATACAATATAGAAGAGATAAAAAACTTTCATATAAAGATAAGGTGATATCATGGCTGAAGATAAAAAAAGAAGTTTAATAATTAAAATAGGATGTATACTAGCCGCTATTGTATTATGGCTATATGTATCAAACGAGAGTAATACAATTCAAACAAGAACAATAAAAAATATACCTGTAAGGATAATTAATGAAGAGTCATTAGCTGACACATCACTTATATTATCACCTAATCAAGAGATGAGTATATCTCTTAAGGTTTCTGGTACACCTTCAAAGATATTTTCTATTGGTGCTGAAGATTTTGATTTAATAGCAAACTTAAGTGAGTATATCTTGAAAAAAGGTTCTCAAAATATTCCGGTGGAAGTATTACAGTCACCAAATGAAGTGAATATATTAAATGATACTTCACTTTGGGTTGAGATTAATGTAGATAAATTAGCTGAAAAAACTTTGCCGATAGTTATAAATAGCAGTGGAGATGTAGGGGAAGGTTATTATGAGTTTGATACAATAGTTGAGCCTAAAAGTATTACTATATCCGGTGCTGCAGATTATGTGGATAAAGTAGAAACTGTTACTGTGGATATTAATAAGGCAGATGCTACAAGTGATATTACACTTTCATTACCTGTAAAAGCATTAGATGCTATTGGTAATGAAGTTGAAGATATTGATATAGAACCTAAGATAGTAGAGGTACAAGTGCCTATTAAAAAGACAAAAGAAGTTAAAATAAATGTAATAACAGAAGGTAATATTAAAACTGGTTATATATTAAAGGAGATTTCAACCCAGAAAGAAGTGGTTACTATTGCAGGTAATGAAACGGATATTGATAATATTACAAGTTTAGAAACAGAGGGAATTAACTTAAATGAAATTTCTCAAGATTCCCAAATTATATCTGCTAAATTGAAAATTCCTGAAGGAATAGAACTTATTGAAGAAAGTGAATTAGTAAATGTTGAGTTTACCTTAGAGAAGGTAATTGAAAAAAATATTACAATACTACTTGAAATTAAGAATTTAGAGGAAGGTTTGGAAGAAAACACTCAAAATACTAATGTATCGATTATTATATCAGGAGCCTCTAGTATAGTAGAAGACCTTGAGGAAAAAGATATAGTTGGATATATGGATTTTGGTAATTTAACCGAAGGAGAGTATGAAGTTCCTGTTAAGTTTGAACTTCCAGAAGGGGTAAGTCTTATAGCACAGAATGTTAGTTTTATAAAAGCAGTAATTTCAAAATCAGAAAAAGAAACGCAGACAGATGCACAAAATAACACACAAAATAATACTAATAATAGTACAGATGATAGTACACAGGATAATACTAATATTTCAACACAGTAATTGTGGCTGATTTTCTTTAGTTTTTAAAGCCTTTTTAAATTATGAAAAATGCACTGTGAACTATAACTATACCATCTTTAGGAGGAAGAAATGACAATTAAAATTAGCGATATATCTCTAGGGATAGATGAAACAATAGATGAATTAAAAGTTTATGCAGCTAAAAAACTAAAAGTAAGTAAAGATAATATAAAGGATTTAAAGGTTATAAGAGAATCTATAGATGCTAGAAAGAAAAATGACATTAAGTTAAAATATACTGTTGAAGTAAATATTGATAAAATTAATAAAGAGAAGGCAATTGTGGATAAAGCAAAGGTCAATAGTATTAAACTTGTGGATAAAATACAAAATGAAATTATTGAAGTTGGAGATAAGAAATTAAATCAAAGACCTATTATTATTGGTATGGGACCAGCAGGAATGTTCTGTGCTCTTTTTTTAGCGAAACAGGGTTATAAACCAATAGTAATTGAAAGAGGGTCATCTGTAGATGATAGGACAAAAGAAATTGATTTGTTCTGGAAGAGTGGGCAACTTAATTTAAACTCCAATGTTCAATTTGGAGAGGGTGGCGCAGGCACATTTTCTGATGGTAAGCTTACTACTAGAATTAAAGATAAAAGATGTAATTTTGTATTAGATCAATTTGTTGAATATGGAGCTCCAGAAGAGATAAAATATTTAGGTAAACCACATATAGGAACAGATATCTTAAAAGAAGTTGTAAAGAATATAAGAAAAGAAATAATAAATTTAGGTGGAGAGATAAGATTTAATAGTAAATTACAAGATATAAAAATAAAGGATAATAAAATAAAAAGTATAATTGTAAATGACGAAGAACTTCAATGTGAGAATTTAATCTTGGCAATTGGTCATAGCGCTAGAGATACATATGAAATGTTATTCAATAGAGGAATAATGATGACTCCCAAGCCTTTTGCAATTGGCGTTAGGATGGAACATAAACAGAGATTAATCAATGAAAATCAATATGGAAAATATGCAAATCATCCAAAGCTACGAGAAGCTGATTATAAACTTACTTATAATAGCAAAGTAACTAATCGTTCTCTATATAGTTTTTGTATGTGCCCTGGAGGATATGTTGTAGGAGCTTCTTCTGAAGAAAATCGATTAGTTGTAAATGGAATGAGCTATCATAATAGAAATGGTAAAAATGCTAACTCTGCTATAGTTGTGGGCGTTGGAGAAAATGATTTTGAAAGTAATTCACCATTAAGCGGAATAGAATTTCAAAGACATTATGAAGAATTGGCATATAAATGTGGTGGGGCAAATTATAAGGCACCTGTTCAGTTAGTTGGGGATTTCCTTCAGGATAAGAAAAGTACTAAAGTAGGAAGCGTTAAACCAACATATAAGCCTGGATACGAATTTGCTGATATGAGAAATTGTCTTCCGGATTATGTAATTGATACAATTAAAGATGGATTATTAAATTTTGATAGAAAAATTAAAGGTTTTGCGGCCCATGATGTTGTAATGACAGGAATAGAGACGAGGACTTCAGCTCCTGTTAGAATTAATAGAAATGAAATGGGTGAAAGTATATCTATAAAGGGCTTGTATCCAGCAGGTGAGGGAGCAGGTTATGCAGGTGGGATAATGTCCGCTGCTGTAGATGGAATTAAAATTGCAGAAAACCTTGTTAAGGAATATAGACCATTATAATTTAATGCACAATGCACAATGCACAATTGTGGAGGATTTTGTTGGCGCAAAATCTTTGAAATAATTAAAAGAATAAAAAAAGTAATAATAAAATAATAAAAGAATAATAATGAATAACAATAAAAGGATAGAATAATAAGAGATTAAAATTAACAATGAGAGAATAAGTAGTTAAGAAATAAAACAGAGAGCAGTAGATAGGTTTGTTTTTATACAAAGTTATCTACTGCTTTATTTATTAGACTATGGGTTAAAATATTGTTTATATTTATACTAATGTTTTAATAATTAGTTATAATTTTATGATAATAAAAACAATGTTTTGTAGTTATTGTGAATGATTTAGTTTGTTATTATATATATTAATTAAAGATTTTCTGACCAAAGGGAAGAAAATCATCCATAATTGTGCATTGTGCATTGTGCATTGTCAATGTGCATTGGCTTGAAAGCTAGTTTGCTAGTTTGAAATCATTATCAGTGATAGTGAAATTATCTTTAAGTCCACTAGTTGTATAGACATTATAGTCTTCGTCTACAAAAATAGCTTCTGTATCTTCTAGTGTTTCTATTAATATAAGACCCTCTTCAAGACCAAGGGAAAAAGTAGTCGTAGATAAGGCGTCTGCATCAATAGAGTTATCAGTAATAATAGATACGCTAACTAATGAATTATTAATAGGATATCCAGTATAGGGACTTAAAATATGGTGATATCTAACTCCGTTTTCTTCGAAGTATCTTTCGTAAATTCCTGAAGTTACAACTGTTTTATCTATGACTTTTAGAATACCGAAGTAAGAACCTCTTGAATCAAAAGGATTTTGAATTCCAAGAGACCAATCTTCACCAGCTTTAGACCCTAATGCATAGACATTACCACCTAGATTAATTATTGCACTGTCTACATCGTGGTCCTTTAAATAGGTTGCAATAACATCAGCAGCATAGCCTTTTGCTATTGCACCTAGGTCAAGTATCATATTTTCATTTTCAAGTTTTATTGAAGAATTTTCTTCATCAATTAATACATTTTTATAATTTACATTTTTTAAAGTAGCATCTATTTCTTCATCAGTCGGTACTTTTGCATCTTCACTTCCTATACCCCAAAGTTTAACTAGAGGCCCTATAGAAATATCAAAATTGCCTTTTGATAGTTCAGAATAATAGTAACCTTTTTGTATTACATAAAATGTTTCATCAGAAACTTTGACAAAAGAATTTCCGGCATTATTATTTATATCAATTACTTCACTTTCTTCTAGGTTGATACTCATTTTATTTTCTATATTTTCTAATATAGAAAATACATTGTCAAATATTTCTTCATCCACGTCGTTATAGATATTGATATCAATAACAGTGCCTAAAAAGAAACCACTAGATGATATTGGAGTTGTTAATTCACTTGTATTTTTATTACTACATGCTGATAGAAAAACAGATGATAAAATTATTAATAGTGAGATTATTAGAAAAAATTTGTTTTGTTTAGTCATTAGCGTCACCTTTCTTAGAACTTTTTTGAATTTTAATTTGTATTTAATTAAGCACAAAATTTATGTATTAAAAATAAATCTTTCAAATAAAAACTTTAAATTAAAATACAATTCAGGTATAATTATAAACTAATATTATATATCTGTGAATAATTTGTTTTTTGCATTATAATATATTTAGCTATAATTACAAAAAAGTAGTTTTCTAAGGAATTTTAGAATTTATTTAGTTAAGATGTATTTTAATTATATAACAGAGGAAATAGGAGGTAAAAGTGAAAAAAATAGATATAGTAATAATTTCAATATTAATCATTGTTTCTATAGTTACAATTGGGATATACAATATTGTGGCCAATGAAAGGAATAAAAATAGTGAAGAGTTATATGCAGTAATCTACTTGGATGGAGAAATATATAAAAAAGTTCTTTTAACAGAAGAAGAGCAAATAATTGAATTAGATACTTCTTATGGACAAAATGAAATACATGTATATAATTATGGAGTGGAAATGCACAAAGCAGATTGCCCAGACCAAGTTTGTGTAAAAACAGGGTTTATAAATAAAGTTGGTAATAGGGTTGTATGTCTACCTAATAAAGTATATGTTGAAATTGTAGGCGAGGCAGTTCCAGAAGTAGATGATATTTCTAGTTAATTGCTTTACATGAATGAAAAACATGAGACTTAAAGTTTGAAAAAAGGGGAATTACTATGGATAGAATAGAAAATAAAAATAAAATGACTAAAACTACAAAAATAGTTTTTATAGCCCTATTGGTGGCACAAGCTTTGGTATTAAGCATAATTGAAAGAATGATACCGTTGAATTTTATGATACCAGGAGCTAAACTAGGACTAGCGAATATTGTTACATTAACGTCGATTTATTTATTTAACTTTAAAGAATCATTATTATTAGTTATCTTAAGAACTTTCTTAACAGCTTTTTTGATAGGGTCAATGTCGTCATTTTTATATAGTTTTTCGGGAGCAATGTTAAGTTTTTTAGTAATGTTTATGATGGTTAGATATGCAAAAGATAAAGTCAGTACAATTAGTGTAAGTGTAGTAGGTGGTGTTACTCATAATTTAGGTCAATTACTTATGGCAGGAATTATTATACATAATTTTAGAATAGTATATTATCTTCCTTTCTTGACACTAACAGGAGTAGGGACAGGTATATTTGTTGGGATATGTGTTGTTTATCTTGTGAAAGCACTTAATAGAGTTAAATATTTTAGATAATGAAAGAGCATAATAATAATGCACAATGCACAATGCACAATGCACAATTAAGGAAGAGATTTTTTAGCGGAGCTAAAAAATCTCTTTAATTTATTAAAAGATTAAAAGATTAATAAATATAAATAATTAAATATAAACAAAGTTATATAAATAAAACCAAAGCTTAATAACAGAGTATCATTGAGCTTTGGTTAATTTGGTTTTATTAAATAAAGATTTTCTGACCAAAGGGAAGAAAATCATCAATAATTGTGCATTGTGCATTGTGCATTGTAAATTATGAATTTTCTTTTATAACTAGCTATTTAGTTTTAAAGCTAGTTTTTGAAAATATTCCTGTGAATTAAGTGGTTCGGCTAAAGAATCACAGGCAACTTCATCAGAATTATAATATTTACCATCTGGTCTTAGAATTCTTACCTTAACGTTATCGTTTAAGAATACCTCAAGATAATTCTTTAGTTTAGCTTTGTTATCCTTAGATTCTATTGGAAACATTAATTCTACTCTTCTAGTTAGATTTCTTCGCATCCAATCAGCTGATGTAAGGTACATATCTTCTTTGCCGTTGTTGTAAAAGTAAAAAATTCTACTATGTTCTAAAAATCTGCCTATTATACTCCTAACAGTAATATTTTCACTCATTCCTACTATACCAGGTTTTAAACAACAAACTCCTCTTATGATAAGGTCGATTTTAACACCTGTTTTGTTTGCTTCGTACAATTTTTTAATCATTTCTTCATCAGTTAATGAGTTCATTTTTGCAATAATGTGCGCTTTTTTACCTTCATTTGCGTATTTCATTTCTCTTTCTATAAGTGTGTAAAATTTATTTCTAAGAGTTAAAGGGGCAACATCTATTTTGTGGAGCTTAAATAGTTTAGAATAACCAGATAACATGTTAAAAATAGCAGAGGCATCACTACCAAATTGTGGTTTGCAAGTAAGCAAGCCCATATCGGTATAAAGTTTAGCAGTTACATCATTGTAATTTCCTGTTCCTAAATGGACATATCTTTTGATACCATCTTCTTCTTTTCTTACAATTAAAAGAATTTTACTATGAGTTTTTAATCCAACTAAGCCATAAATGACATGACAACCGGATTTTTCAAGTCTTTTACCCCAAATAATATTGTTTTCTTCATCAAATCGTGCTTTTATTTCTAAAAGAACAGTAACTTGTTTACCGTTCTCAGCTGCTTCTGCTAGTGCAGCTACAATAGGAGAATTACCAGAAACTCTGTATAGAGTTTGTTTTATAGCAAGTACATTAGGATCTTTAGCAGCTTTCTTTACCAGTTCAATTACTGGATCAAAAGATTCATAAGGATGGTGGAGCAGTATATCACCCTTTTTTATTGCTTTAAATAAATTTTTCGATTTTAATGCTTTATGATAAATTGGTTTGAATTTATCAAAATTAAATTCTTTTCTTTTATCATAAGAACCTAGTTTCATCATATAAGAAGGGTTTAGAGCTCCTTTGCTAATATAAATATCCTCTTCTTTTATATCTAATTCATTTACTAGAATTTGTCGTAGAGATTCATTAAAGTTTTCTTCAAGTTCTAATCTTACAACACTTCCCCATTTTCTTAATTTTAAGGATTGTTCGATCTCAGTTAATAAATCTTCTGCTTCTTCTTCGTCAATAGAGAGGTCTGCATTTCTAGTGATTTTATAACAATAGGTATTAGTTATTTTATAGCCTATATATAATTTGTCCATAAACATTTTTATAATATCTTCTAACAGTATATAATTGAATCCTTCTTTTTCTTTTGATGGTAGATTTACTATCCTATCTAACACAGAAGGAACTTGGATAGTTGCAAAAGTTTGTTTATCTTCATTTTCTAAAATAGAAGCAATGTTAAGGCTTTTGTTAAGTATTAAAGGGAAGGGCCTACTACTATCAACAACCATAGGGGTTAGAACTGGATATATTTCATTTTCAAAATAGCTTTTCAAAAACTCTACTTCTGTTTTATTTAAATCTTTTTCATTTTTGTAAATTACATTTTCTTTTTTCATAGAGGATAAAAGATTATTATAACAAGAGTAAATATCTTCCATCATTATATGAACTCTCTCACTAATTTTAATTAGTTGTTCTTCAGCGGTTAAACCAGCAGGATCTTTTTTATCGAAACCTGCTTTTACTTGATCGCCTAAAGAAGCTACTCTTACCATGAAAAATTCATCTAAATTTGAAGAACTTATTGATAAAAATTTTGCTCTTTCATACAAAGGGTTAGCTTTATTAAAGGCTTCTTGAAGAACTCTTTCATTAAATTCAAGCCAACTCAATTCGCGATTAAAGAATTCCATTTTCATTTTATAGTTCCTTTCTAATTAAAATAGGTTTTAGTCCTGAGATTTCATGAAAAAAACTAGACTTTTCTTTAAAATCCCATTCTTCTAATAAATAATCACATTTTGAAGTTATTTCAAAATATAGATTATCTCCTAATTTACGAATATTAATGTTTGTGATTTTTTGTTTGTGAGAAATATCAAGGGCCTTAGCAAGTCTCAAAATTGAAGATAACTTAGATACTAGCATTTTATCTTCAAAACTTAGAAGAGAATAGTCAATATCTTTTTCACTTGGAATAGCTTTATTATGATATTTCGCTATATTTGCAATTATTATATATTCTTTGTCCGAAATACCTAAAATATGTTCATTCTTGATTATATTATAACAATGGGTTTCTTCTTTGTATAAATTAATGTAAGTGCCAATATCATGAAGAATAGCTGCAATTTGTAGGTACAATCTGCTCTTGTCATTTAAATTCATATAATCTTTAACTTTATCAAAAATATAGAGAGATTGTCTTTCAACATATCTGCAATGAGCATGATTAATCTTATATTTTCTTGCGATAAATCTTACAGAGGAAATTATATCTTGTTGGAGAGCTATTTTTCTTCTTGAATTACTTAGTTTGTCGATCATTTCACTTATCATACCCAGTCTTAACGAGTGATTTAAGGAGATATAAACTTCGTTAGCTTTAGTCATATTAAGTAGCTTATAGTAAATAACCAATGAAGGTATCACTAATTCAATATTACTAGAGTCTGTATTGTAGAGATTCTCAATCTGAAATTCATCGAAATTTTTAATTTTTAAGTAAAATTCTTTGAATTCATCTCTAGATAAAGTTTTCTTTTCAAATTTACGAAATAACAAGTCTTTAGATGTCCCACCTAGGGCAATAAAATATCCTAAATTACGTCGTTTAACTATCCAAGAAAAAGGATATAAAATATTGTCTACATATTCTTCCATAATATTAGTGAAATCATTAGTGTCATTTTTAAGTTCATTAAGTAGTTCTTTAAGTCTAAGAGATCCCAATCTTATATAGTCGGAAAAAATAAGTTTGCCATTGTTGAAAATTGAAATTTCGATTCCACCAGCTCCTACATAGGCAATAAGAGCTCCTTTTTCCTTGATTTGGTCAATTTTAATAAGTTCATTATATATTGATTTGTAGATTAAAAAGTTTTCTTGAGAGTCATTTATTATATCAATCATAATATTTGTTTTCAATTTGATTTGTTCGAGAACATAATCTTTATTTTCTGCATCTCTTATTCCACTTGTTGATATTGCCCAAAAGTCATCAACTTCGTACTGACTGATAATTTCTTTAAATCCCATTAACAGGGTACAGGTTTCTTTTATAGTAGGGGCTGATATTTTATTATAGGAAAAAGTGTCTATACCGATTTGGGTATTGTGACGTAAATCTTCTAGAATTGTTATTTCTCCAGATAAATTTACTTGGGCTATTGACATTCTAATGAGATTTGAACCTATATCTATAGCAGCAAGTATATAATAATCTTTACTTAACATAGCACACTTCCTCATTTATTTACTAGTGGTAAAAGGCTAAAATAATCTATATTTATATAATATTTTATCATAAATCGTAAATTTAAAAAGTAACTTCGTGTTAAATTTAAGCTATTTTTTTAGAATGGTGGCGAAATATGTGATTTTTTTCTTTTATTTAATTTATGTAGTTTATATGGTATATTAAATGTAATTAGTTTAGTATTGTATAAGTGATTGAGGTGTTTGTAAATGAAAAAAGTAGGAATAATAGATATAGGATCTAACTCTATAACACTTGTTATATATGAAATTGAAAAAATGAAAAGATATAAAATAATAGATGAATTGAAAAAAGCTGCTAGATTAGGAGATATGGATGAATATGGAAATTTAAAAGAGGAAAGAATATTAGTAGCTATTAAAACTCTTAAAATGTTTCTAGATTTATGTAGATCTTACGGAGTTGATGAAATAAGGGCGACTGCTACAGAAGCAGTGCGTAGAGCAAAAAATAAGGAGTTTTTCTTAGATGTAATAATGTGTGAGACTGGACTTATGATTCAAGTTTTAAAGGGCACTGAAGAAGCTTTTTATGATTATTTTGGCGTTATTAATACTATGGATTTTAAAGATGGTCTATTGATGGATATAGGGGGAGCAAGTACTGAATTTGTGTTAATAAAAAATAGGCAAATAGAAGAAAGTATCAGCATACCTATAGGAGCTATCAATTTAACAAATGAGTTTTTGATTGATTATAAATTGACTAAAGATAAGCAAGAAAAATTAGAAAAGCATGTACAAAGATATTTAGAAGAGATTCCTTGGTTAAAAGATTTAAAAGTAGATACTTTAATAGGGGTTGGAGGAACTATTAGAAATATCAGTAAAATTCATAGAAAGAGAAATAATTATAGTTTAAACATATCTCATAATTATACTATGAAAAATAGTGATGTAATTGAAGTACTTGATTATGTTAAAGAAAAATCAGTATCCCAAAGAAAGAGGATCAAAGGATTATCAGAAGCTAGAGCTGATATATTTCCAGCAGCGGTAGGTGCCATATGTACTGTGCTTGAGTATTGTAAGTTAGATAAAATAATTATAAGTGGAAAAGGACTAAGAGATGGACTGATCCATGAATATATTTGTAATGGTAGAATACCTTTCCATAATGTATTGGATTTTTCACTTCAAAATATGATGAATAATTATAATTTGAACAAGAAACATTCTTTTAAAGTTTATGAATTAACAAAAAGAATGTTTGATTCACTTGAGAATTTACATGGTCTAGATAATACTTATGATAATATAATTAAAACAGCGTGTCTTTTGCATGATTGTGGTGTTAATATTAATTTTTACGCAGCCTATAAGCATACTTTTTATACACTACTAAACTCAGGGATTAATGGATTATCTCATAAAGAGTTGATTTTAAGCGCAATTTTGGCGGCATCTTCTGGTAGGAGCAATGTGAAAATAAATTTAACTACTTATAATAAAAATATTAATAAAAAAGATATCGATAAAATAACTAAAATTGCATTGTTTTTGAAGATTGCACAAAGTTTTGATAGAAGTGGTTCAGGTATAATTAGTGATGTGAAATGTATTGAAGAAGAAACATTAGTAACTATTTTTGTTAAAACTGCATATAATGGAGAACTGGAGATTAATGATGCAATGTCCTATTCAAAAGAATTTTATAAAATTTATGAAAAATCACTTTTAATCACTAAGTTAGAGGAAGGTTAGAAATTTTTAACATTTGCTAAATGTTAATGGAGGTAGTTATGAGTATTGTAAAAGGAATACAATTAAGAAAATCTGTTAGAAAATATAAAAAACAATGCCTTTTAGATGAAGATAAAAATAAGGTGTTGGATTTTATTTCGAACTCAGAAAAACTTTTTCCTGAAATTGAAATGGAGGCTATTTTAGTAGATGATAGTGATGATTTAAGAAAAATTTTAAAAGGTTTTTTTAAGATAAAGGCTCCTCACTATATGTTCTTTATCTCTAAAGAACAAGATGGTTGGAGAGAGAATGTAGGATACTACGGCGAACAGATAGTATTGAAGCTTGCTAAAGAAGGTATAGGTACTTGCTGGGTAGGATCTAACGTAGATGAGGAAAAACTAAGAAAAGTAATTAAAATCAGTTCTAATCAAAAATTTTGTATAATGATTGCTTTAGGATATCCAGAAGAAGAACTAAAACCTATTAGTAAAAGAAAGAGAATTTCTATAGAAGAAATTATAGAGGGAAATCCTAATGAGCAAGAGGTTTTTATACTTGAAGCTTTGAGGGATGCACCTTCTTCTATAAATTCACAGCCTTGGAAAGTAGTTAAGGTTAAAAATAGATGGGATTTTTATAGACAACCTAATAATGTCTTATTAAAAAAATTTATGAAAAAAATGAATTCAGTGGATATGGGGATTGGTTTGTGTCACGTTGTGATGGCTTCTAGAGAAATGGGATATTCTATTGAAATGTTAAAAGTAAATGAGCTTCTAAAAAATGGAGAAAGTTATTTTAGAAGTATTGAATTTAATTAGAAAAATATATTATAATTGAAAAAAATAAATAAAGCAAAAATGCAAAAATCGGTCTATACCGATTTTTGCATTTGTCATATATTTTTTCAATTTTTAGGGGGAGTATCATGAAAAAATTTGTTTTTGTTTAACTGTTCATTTATATTATATAAAACTAATGTGACAGTTTTGTGTTAACTTTGTTTAGTCTTTGTTAAGTAAAACAGTGGGAAGCCTTTAAAATAGCCACTATGTTATTTTATCACAAAAAACAAAATGTTTTTTTGTAGAGAATTATAATAAAAATTAGTGGGTTATTTAATTTTATTAAAAAAGCACGTTCAAATTTAGAATAGTCTTATTATTCTTTCGGATACATTTGAAACTAACTCCCTTGAATTCTTTATAGCATCATCTAAGGACATAGGCTTATCAGTTATAGAAAAAAGAGACGTAAAGCCCTTTTGATATAATATATCTATATCCTTTCCAAGTGTGCCAGCTATACCAATAACTGGTACATTATATTTTGAAGCAACTTTAGCAACACCAAATGGAGTTTTTCCAAATTGAGTTTGAAAATCCATCATGCCTTCCCCAGTGAATACTAAATCAGCATCTTTGATATAACTTTCAAGTTCTACTGTGTTTATTACTATATCTATACCTCTTTTAAGTTCTGCACCAAAAAAAGCTAATAATCCACCACCTAGTCCACCGGCAGCTCCTGCTCCAGGAATATTCTTTATATCTATGTTTAAAGTATTATTAATCACATTAGCATAGTGCTCTAAATTTTTATCTAGCTGCTTGACCATTTCTTTGTTTGCACCCTTTTGTGGACCGAAAACATGAGATGCTCCATTAGGGCCTATTAGAGGATTGTCAACATCGCATGCAACGGTTATATTACATTCAGCTATTCGATTATCAAAATTTGATAAATCAATTGTTTTTATTTTTGAAAGAGATCCACCACCAGGTTTTACATCATCACCATTTTCATCTAGTAGTTTTCCACCTAAACATTGTACTATTCCAGCACCTCCATCATTTGTTGCACTTCCACCAAGACCTATTATGAAATTTCTACAACCTGAGTCTAGAGCGTGCTTTATTAATTCACCAGTTCCATAGGTTGATGTGATTAGAGGGTTTTTCTGTTCTCTTTTTAATAAAGGGAGGCCAGAGGCTTCAGCCATTTCAATAACGGCAGTTTTACTGTCACCTAAAATTCCGTAAGTTGCTTCGATTTTTTCGAATAAAGGGTTATTTACTTTTAATTTTATTAATTTTCCCTTTGTACAATCTACTAAGGACTGAACTGTACCCTCACCACCATCGGCCATAGGTATTTTAATTATTTCACTGTCTGGTTTAATTTTCTTTATGCCAAATTCAATACAGTCAGCTACTTCTTTAGCAGTAAGACTGCCTTTAAATGAATCTGGTGCAATAACTATTTTCATAAAAACACCTCGCTATTGTTATTATATGTAATTTAAGTACTAAACAAAAAAATATTGGTCATAACTAAATTATAGATTATTTATGGAAAAGTGAAATGGTTATAGAGTACAAGTAATACTAAGTATTATAGAAAGAATTTGTGCACGTCATATCATTCCTTCAAGTTCAGCTAAAATTATGCAATTATATAAAAGCATACATTGGTAGGAATCTGATACATCAATATTATAGATTTCATTTAGTTTTTTAAATCTATATATAATTGTATTTCTATGTATATACATTTTTTCAGAAGTTTCTTTTATGCTCATTTTATTTTCAAAATATATTTTCACTGTTTTTAAAATATTTATAATATTATCTTTTGGTTTATCATTAAATAACTGAGGGAAAGTAGAAAGAAAATCTTTTTTTGATTCTTCTGAAATAGAATCATAAAAAAGATGTAATTTGTATTGATTTTTGTCATAAATCAAATTTTTAGGATGCATTTTTTTACCTAAGTTTATTAGTTTATTAGCTGTTTTAAAAGATTTACTGTAATCTTTTGTATCTAGGCACTCTTCTCCAATTGAAAAATGAAAGATTAAATTGAATTTTCTTTTTAAAAGTTTATTGAGCCTTATTAGAAAATCATTAATGTCTATATTTGCACTTTTTAGAATTATATATCGATCATTATTTAAATTAATAGCAAAATCATTATTATTGCCTAAAAAAATATTTATAGTATCTAGAATATTTTGTTTTAGTTTTTGAACTTCAATTTCAGAAGTAAAATCTCTTTTAGAATTATTGGATAAATTATTGTTGAAATTGGAAATATCAGCAATAATAACGAAACGATTTACTGAATAGTCGAAGTTTAGATATTCAGATCTCCACTTTAAAACATCTAAATTTTCTGGTGCATTTTTATTTATAAGTTCTTTAATAAAAGAATTAATTGCTCTTTTATGATAGATTTCAAGAGTTTTTCTTTCTTCTTCTTGAATTAGTAGTTCAACTAATTCTTTAACAATTTGGCCATAACCTTCTACTAGAGCTGCTTGTCCGGTAATACCTACAACACCAATCACCTTATTTTCGTGGTAAATCGGTACATTTATACCAGGCTTACAACCTTTGAATAAGTTCATATTAGTATTAGTTATTGTTATAGTTTTTTTTGAATTAGCGGAAAGTTTTGCAGCTTCATGGTAAGAACCTAATCTATCTAAGTCGCCAGAAGCTATTATTATACCGTTTTTATCCATTATATTAATATTTTTACCGACTATTCCGATAACTCTGTCTACAATTTTTTGCATATCTTCATTTTTTAATAGCATAGTATCCCTCTTTTTTATGTGATATTTAATAAGATAATGATAATTTACAATTTGAAATAAAAAATTTACAATATGGGAAGATTATTTTGTTTTTTAAAAATTGTTCATTGAAGAATATTTGTGCATAAAGAATAATATACTATATGATTGCTGAATTTATTAAGTTAATAAAAATTCTATTATTATGCCTAGATAAAGGGATTGATGCTCTTTAAGGATTATTATAAATTAGTAGGAAAAATAAATCAATTGGTTATTATGAATAAAGAAATACTATAATCATTTTTGGGGTTGTATAGTAGTTTCTCAGAAACTATAATAGGATAGGAAATTATTTTATGGGGGAATTATATTGAATAATAGTGATATAATACAAGTTGCAGCATTTGCAGGTAAAATTATTTTAGAGAATGGGGCAGAAACATATAGAGTGGAAGAGACAATAAGTAGAATTTGTATGGCTTTTGGATTAGACGAAGCTGAAAGTTTTGTTATGCCGACAGGAATAATTATATCAATTAGGGATAAAAAAGGTGATACGGCTTCTATAGTTAAAAGGATAAAAGAAAGAAAAGTAAATTTGGAAAATGTAGTTGCAGTAAATGAGTTATCTAGAAGAATTTGTAGTGATGAGATAACATTAGAGGAAATGAAAATCAAGCTAAATGAAATAAAAAATCAGCCATCATATAATAGGTGGATACTTATGTTCTTTACGGGTATGGCTTCGGCATTTTTTACTTTAATTTTTAAAGGAACATTTGCAGATTTTCTTGTAGCTGGATTTATTGGTATAAGCTTAAAATATTTTATTATTTTGCTTACAGAAATAAAAACTAATGATTTTTTTGTGAACATTTTTGGAGGAGCATTTATAGCAATAATTGCATTGATATGCGTCAATTTTAATTTTGGAGATAACTTGGATATTATAATTATAGGGTCTATTATGCCACTGGTGCCTGGACTATTAATAACAAATGCTATTAGAGATACAATTTCAGGAGATTTAGTATCAGGAATATCAAGAATGGCTGAAGCAATTATAGTAGCAGGTGCTATTGCTATTGGGACAGGATTAGTATTGAAGCTTTGGATTGGAGTTTTTGGAGGAAGTATTTAATGACAATGCACAATGAACAATGCACAATGTACAATTAAGGATGATTTTGCTGCGCAAAATCTTCAATTAAACTGAAAGATTTCATTAGGACTTATGAAGGGGTTAACTGGAAACTGCAAATTGCAAATTGCACATTGCAAATTATGTTTTAAAAAGTGGGTGGTTATTATGTTTATAGATTTTATTTTTGCGACTTTATCTACACTTGGTTTTGCGGGGGTGTTTAATATAAGAGGAAGAAATTTGGCTTTTGCATCTTTAGGAGGAGGCATAGGGTGGATTGTTTATTTGTTTTGTATACAGGGAAATTTATCTGTATCTTTAGCACTTTTTGCAGCTTCTGCAGCGGTATCAATTTATTCAGAAATAATGGCTAGAGTACTTAAAAAACCAGTTACTATTTTTGCTTTGTCTGCAATTATTCCACTTGTTCCTGGATATGGAATGTACTATACTATGTCAGAATTCATTTCTGGAAATATTGAAAAAGCGGCATATACTGGATTGGAAACTTTAATTAATGCGGGTTCAATTGCTACAGGAATTATTCTTATATCATCTGCTACGAGAGCGTTTTTTAAGGTGTTAAATGAAAAGAAAAAAGTAGTAATTATTAAAGAAGAGTAAATAGAAAAAATATTCACAAAAATTTTAGATAAAATTGATTAAAAAAAGTAACTTTAGGGCTATAATTTAAGTATATAAATTCAGTTTTATAAATAAATTTAAACTAATGAGGTGATTTGGTGAGTGATGTTATAGATTTTAACGAATTAAGGAATAGAGTAACGGATAAAGATGTTGATAAATTTGAACAGTATCTATATAGTATCTTTTATTCAGTCGGGACAAGTGATTTTGATATAATGAAGATGACTGAAAAATTTAATATGTATAAAGATAAAAATAATTTAACAGAGGAAAAATTTAATAATATTCAGAAGAAACTTATGGAAAGACTTGCTTTTCAGTATGGACTCAGCATTGAAGATTTAGAAAAACAATTAGGTAGTTTGGGTATGGATACACAATTCATGAACAATATACAAGGTAAAATTGATATTAAAAAGATTGAAAGAGAATTTCATTTTTTAGAGAAGTTCAACGGAAAAATGGGAAAGAAGATAGTAATTACATATAATATAAAAAATGATTTAAACAATTTGGAAGCCGTTCTAAATGATGGAAGTATTACGTTGATAAGTGCAGGAAAAATTAATCTGCAAGATCCTGAACTATCTGATTTACTTGTTTCTTATAAAGCATCATTGGAAATTGAGTCTATAAACATAAATATTTGTGAAAATAAAATAAATTATCAATATTAACAAATGAAGATAGTAATTCATATAAGGTTACGTTTTATCATATTGTTAATATTAAAAGGGGCAGTAGATAAGTTTGTGTTTACATAAATTTATCTACTGCCCCTCATAATTTACTGCAACTAGTTAATTAATTAATTAATTAATTAAAGATTTTCTGACCAAAGGGAAGAAAATCATCCACAATTGTTCATTGTGCATTGTGCATTGTGCATTGTGCATTGTATATTAGTATTCTTAATTGTCTTTTAAAACTACGTTAAGAACATCATCATTCTCATTACTTCAAAATAATCATTAGTGACAAATCTTATAGCAGTAGGGGATACTTTTTGTGCTCCAGGATAAAAGGATGCTTTATAAGCTAGATGAGGTTTACTGTAACCTATTATTACATCGAATTCATCTGGAATTTTAAGCAAACAACTTTGCAGTAGTTCTTTATCTAATGAGTTTTGAGCCGCTTTTTTAATTCTGCTTATTGCGATGTCAGGATGTAAACTTATAGTAGAATTGCCGATACCTTCTTTAACAGCAACGGTCTTAATATTGGGGTTGATTTTTTTAACGTGGTTTTTTAATTCTTTGTCACCAGTTACTAGTACAACAGGTACACCTACATAAGCAGCGGCATAAGCGTGAAGTAAAAATTCGTCTGTTTCTTCTCCATTTATTTTTATATAGCTGATGTTATGTTCATGCATTGTATGGCATAAAGGGCTACCGGAAGACCCAGAACCAGAATGATATCCTATAAACATTGCAGCATCAAAAGAACTATCTAGTTCTTGTACCATTGAAAAAGGATGTCCACTCCAACCTTTTATTAGCAATGACTCTTCTGGAAGCAAAGAGTGTATTAAATTTCTTCCAGAACTGTGAGCGTCTTTTATAACTATTTGTTCAGCGCCAGATAGTTGAGCACCTCTACATGCGGCTAATACTTCTCTTGTCATTTGTTCAGCAAAAGGGGGATAATCTCCATTAGGTTTTTCAGTTTCATCCCAATGAGTTACGCCTGTAACACCTTCGATATCTGCGCTTATAAATATTTTCATCTCACTCCTCCTTAAAAAATTATTTTTTTATGTGATATTTTTAAATATTATGTAGAAAATAATTTTGATATAGTTTTTTCGTATAATTATGGTCTTCTATAAAATTATAAACAATTAAGTAAATATTAGCAAATCAAAAGTTTTATTAAATTTATATTAAAAAAAATTTGTGTAAATTTACTTTATACTTGAAAAGAATATATGATTTTAGAAGATAAATGAAGAGTATAGTTACATGCTAGCTTTTTCCTGTTTCTATTATAAAATAAAACATTCGATTTTTTAATGGTTTGACAGTTATAAGGTAAATATTGTAGTGTAGAATAAAGGAAAAGTGTAAACATTTTATGTAGGTTTTATAAAGTAAAATATCTAAATAGTAAATTAAAATAAAAGGAGATTGTAGATGAAAATAATTTCTCATATATATAATAAATTTCGGAATTTACAAATGAATCTTAAAATAACTATAATATGGTTATTTGTATTAATATTTTCAATAATTACAATAGGTACGGTTGTGTATTATGAGGCAGCACAAGTAATTGATCACCAAGTAAACAATAACGTCAATGAGATTTTACAGCAGTCAACAAAATATTTAGATGAAAAATTGAAAAGTATATTGATTCAAATACATTTTTTACAAACAACAGAATCTTTTACAGAAAGTCTTATAGATATTTTTAATAATGAAGATGTTGATTATAATCTTCAATACTCAAGGATTCAACCCCTATTAACTCAGATAAAATCAAGAGATGAATATATAAAGTCTATTCAAGTTATTACTCCTAGAGGAAATTTTTATGATTCTTTTTTAGGTTTCAAGAGAGAAGAGGAATCGTATATAAAAGACTTATATAAAAATAAACAAGCTAATGGGCTTGTTTATTGGGGGAATAATGAAGATATCACTGATCATTCAAGTAGCTCAATACCAGTCATTATGAATATAACTATTGATAATGAAAAAGCAAATATTGATAAAAAGAATTCATTTTTTTTACTAGATCTCAGTAAGGATACTTTTGAATCATATATTGAAGAAATGGGCAGAAAGATTCAAGGTGAAATATATATAATTGATGAGGAAAATAAGATAGTTTTCACAAATAAAACAAATGAATTTTTAGATATTTTTTATGATAGAACTTTTCTAAATAAATTAGATGAAATTGATAATAATAAGTCCTTTATGTTTAAAGAAAAATATAATATGTTGATCAATATATCTGATTTTCATATAAATAATTGGAAAATGGTTAGTGTTCAAAGACAAGATATTATATTAAAAGACCTTAGCTTTATTAAAGCTATTACATTAATATCAGGCTTTATACTTCTAATAAGCGCATTTCTATTTTCAACATTTATGGCGGGTAATATTACAAAGCCTATGAAACGGCTGCAGAGAATTATGGAGAGCGCACCAAATGAAGATTTTAATATTAGGTTTAACAGTAAATACTATGATGAAATAGGTGAACTTGGCAGGAGTTTTGATGCTATGAGTGATAAAATTCAGAGTTTGATTGGAGAATTGAAATTAGAACATGAACACATAAAAGAAGAGCAATTATTAAAAAGAAAGGCTGAAATGAGGGCATTACAAGCTCAAATTAATCCTCATTTTTTATATAATGCTTTGGATTCAATTTATTGGCGTTCAATGATGAAGGGGAATGAAGAAGTAGGAGAAATGGCAATAGCTTTAGCAGATTTATTTAGAATTGGGCTTAATAAAGGGAAGGAAGTAACAACAGTATACAAGGAAGTTCAGCATGTTAAAAACTATTTGCTTATTCAAAAGATTATTTATGAGGATAAATTCAATTATTATTTTAATATTAATGAAGAAGCATATGAATATGAAACACTTAAGCTTATACTTCAACCATTAGTTGAAAATAGCATTTTGCATGGATTTAATGAAATGAATGAAACAGGTATTATAAAGATTAATGTAAGTCAGGATTTGGACAAGGTATGTATAGAGGTAATTGATAATGGTTGCGGATTTTCTGATAAAAATATGTTAGACTCTTTTAAGCATATTGATAAAAATTATAAAGGGTATGCACTGAAAAATGTATTTCAAAGATTAGAATTGCATTATGGTGAATTGTGTGAGTTTACAATACATAGTACACCTTATGTTGAAACCATGATCAGTATAAGAATACCAAAGATAAAAATCATGTGATTATTGAATAAATAATTGGGGGGATGATTATGTATAAATTAATTTTAGTTGATGATAAACGTGATATAACAGAAGGCATTATGAAAATGGGAGATTGGTATCAACAAGGATTTGAAGTGTGTGATAGAGCATTTAATGGTGAAGAGGCATTAAAACTTATAAAAGAAAAGAAACATAATATTGTGGTTACAGATATAAGGATGCCTAAAATGGATGGCATTGAATTAACAAGGCGAATAAAAGAATTAGATATGAATATAAAAGTTATTTTACTAAGCGGATATGATGATTTTGCTTATGCACAGCAGGCAATAAAACTTGGTGCTGAAGAATATTTATTAAAACCTGTAAGGATTAATTTAATTAAAGAGGCAGTTAATAGGGCGAAAATTAAGTTAGACGAGGAAAGAAATAGCAAAGAAGAAATTGATTTATTAAATCATAAATTAGTTGAGAGTTTTCCGTTACTTAAAGAAAAATATTTTAAGTATTTACTCAGTAGTGCTAAAAAAGATGATTTATCTAAGATTAAAGAAAAATTTGATTTTTTAGGTATAAATTTGGAAACTGAAAACATCATAATAATTATTGCAGAACTGGATAATATACATATGATTAATAATAAAAATTATATGGAAGAATTTGAATTATATAAAAATCAAGTAGCAAATACCCTTAGAGAAGATGTAAGTAGAACTTGTAAATGTGAAGTTTTTAGATATGACCAAAATAAAATTATTATCTTGTTAAATGGCGATAAAAAAATTAATCTAAAAGAAAATATTCATAAGGCATATAAGATAGCTGAGATTATAAGAAGTACAGTAGAGAATTGTTCACAGAATACTATTACGCTTGCAATTGGAGATATTTCTCCGACGATGGAAGAAATTTATTATTCTTTTAGAAATGCGCAAAAAATACTTTCATACAAACTATATCTAGGGGGTAATCGTGTTATCACAATAGATGATATTGAGTTGGGATCAAAAAGCCTATTTAAATATCCGATGAATGTAGAGGAAGAATTATTATTTGCTATAAAAATTGGGCGGGTTGAGCAAATTGATGTTTTGGTAGAGAAGTATTTAAATGATTTATTATCAGAAAAAAAATTATCACCACAAGCTTTTAAAAATATATTGATAGAGTTTATTGGAAGCGTATACCGAAAGATTTTATACACAGATAGTGATAAGTACGGATGTACAAAGGAATTAGACTATTTAGTTGAGATTAATAAGTTAAAAACTCTCGATAGAATAAAAGATTGGATGAAACAAAATTTAACAATGATATGTCAATTGATGCAAGAGGAAAAAAAGAGCCGATTGGAGAAGGATATTTATAAAGCCAAAGAATATATCTATAAATACTATAATACAAACATATCATTGCAAAAGGTTGCAAATTATATTTGTATAAGTCCGACTTATTTCTCAGCAGTATTTAAAGAATATGTAGGAGAATCATTTATTGAATTCTTAATCAATTACAGAATAAAAAAAGCTAAGGGACTCTTAGTTGATGGTCAATATAAAATATATGAAGTTGCAAATATGGTTGGATATTCGGATAGACGTTATTTTAGTGAACTATTTAAAAAACATGTTGGACAAAATCCAGCTCAATACGTACAAGCTATAAAAAACAATGATAAGAATCCCCCCCCTTGTTCATAAAAGAGCCTCATTGAAAGAAAATGACAATGATTTATAATTAATATTATAGAACAGTTATTAACGATGTTTATTTTTTTTACTACTTGGTGAAACCGATAACATCTAAATATGTGTTTTATAAATTAAATAGGGGGTATTTTATGAAAAGTAAATGGTTTAAATTAACTAGTATCATGACAACATTAATGATTTTAGTGGGTATCTTAGTAGGATGTGGCAATAATGCTACATCAAATGCAAATGCAAATACTTCAAACAAAGAGGGAAATGAAGTAACAGAGAAAACAAAAATAGTTTGGTGGACTCATCAGGTTCATGATAAAGATTATATGCAAGAAAAGATTGACGAATTCATGGCAGAAAATCCTGATATTGAAGTTGAATATGTAGTGCAAACTGATAATTATGCACAAAACTTAGAACTTTCATTTCAAAGTAATCAAGCACCAGATATTTTTTCTATGAAAAGCGATGCTAGATATTATGTTACAAGAGATATGATTGCACCTATAGATGATTACATTACAGATGAACATAGAGAAAGATTTGGAGAGTTGCTTAAAGTAGATTCTGGTAACTATGTTGATGGCAAAACTTATAGTATGCCGAATATTGGTAACATATTTAGACTTGTATATAACAAAGACTTAATGGCTGAAGCTGGTATAACTGAAGCTCCAAAAACATTAAGTGAAATGGTTGAAGATGCAAGATTAATGACAGAGGCTGGAAAAGCAGATGGACAGTATGGGTTTGCTATTAATTTAAAAACTCCAGCTGGTGCATTTAGCAGATCTATTGATAAAATAGCTGAAGCAAGTGGTGCGCAACCATATAATTACGAAGAAGGTAAGTATGATTTTTCAGCAATGAAACCAATAATTTTAGCATTTAAAGAAATGTATGATAAAGGTTATATGTTCCCTGGAGTTGAAGGATTGAGTATGGACCCTTTAAGAAGTCAGTTTGCAGATGGAAAAATTGGATCATATATTTCAGCACATTGGGAAGTTGGAGTTTATAATAGTCAGTTCCCAACAGAAGTTGATTGGTCAGCAGCACCAGTTCCAATTATAGATGGAACAGAAGGTGAAGGTAAGATTGGAGCTACTAAAGCAGGTTTCTGGCAAGGAATTAGCAGCACATCTGAAGTAAAAGATGCAGCATGGAAATTACTTGATTATATGTATAGCGAAGATGTTTTAGTGGGATATCATGATAAAGGTCTTGGATTTTCAGTTGTAGATTCAGTTCTTGCAAAAACAGCTGAGCCTACAGTTAAAGGAGCAAAAGAATTCCAATATAATTCAGACATTGATAAATTTTGGGATGTTACACCTTTCCAATTTGGATATGGTGCAAGCTATGGGTTAACTGCTGAAGGTAAAGATTACGCAGAAGAATTTACTGCAGTTATTCTAGGTGCAATGGATATTGATGAAGCTATAGAAGATCTTAATACAAGATATAATGAAGCTTATGATAAAGCCATAGAAAAAGGCGAAATTGAGAGAATTATAATAACAGACTAAAAGATCTTAAAATAGCAATAATTTTTGTGAAAGGGCTAAATTATTATTTAGCCCTTTTGTGCTAAAAATATGAAAAGAGAAGGAGTATTTATGTTAAAGAAAATAAGACAGAATTATCAACTTTCATTCATGATGATACCTGGAATCGTTTTTTTAACTGTTTTTACTGTATATCCATTGCTTTGGGTATTAAGATACATTTTTTTCGATTATTCTGGGTTCGGACAGGCAGAGTTTGTAGGTTTACACAACTTTATAAGAATATTTACACGTGATCCAGATTATTGGAATGCTGTTGTTAATACATTTCAGTATGCTTTTGGTAAACTAATTATAACAGTACCACTTTCATTTTTATTGGCAGTATTACTTAATATTAAATTTAGAGGAAGAAATTTATTTCGTGCGGCAATATTCTTGCCAACTATAATGAGTGTTTCTGTTATGAGTATGGTATTTTATTTTATATTCAATTCTTACAATGGTATTATAAATCAATTGTTAATGAGATTTAATTTGGTGAGTCAGCCTGTAAACTGGCTTGGTATGGAACATGCTATGCAAACAGTTGTTGTTGTTGCAATTTGGGGTGCAATAGGAAACTATATGATTTATTTTATGGCAGGTCTTCAATCTATACCGGGTGAACTATATGAAAGTGCATCAATTGATGGTGCTAGTAAATTCAAACAACTAATTCATATAACTGTACCGATGATGGCTCCAGTAACACAGATGGTTGTAATGTTAGCAATCATGACAGCTCTAAAAGGATTTGAAAGTATTATGATTATGACCAGTGGTGGACCAGCAGGTGAAACAGATGTAATGTTCTTAATGATATACAGAATTTTCTTTGGAACAGATACTAATATGTCAACTGTTGAATATGGATATGGTACTGCAGTAGCTCTTTTAACATCTCTTATTGTAGGTGTAATTACGCTAATTTATTTGCAATCATCTAAAAAAATGAAAGATAATCATTAAGGGGGAGAACAATCTATGAAAAATAAAAAGACAAAAATGCTTTATGCTTTAATGTATGTAGTGCTTATTTTACTTTGTATTGCAACAGTTTTCCCTGTATTTTACGCAATATTAGGGGCTTTTAAAACAAATGCAGAAGTAACACTTGGAGGGACGATAATCCCTAAAAAATGGGTTTTTGATAATTATGTTATTGCACTAAAGAGATTTAACTTTGCAAGATATTCATTAAACAGTATTATCATTGCAGTAGGTGTGACTGTTGGTTCAATCATTGTGTCATCTATGACAGGATATTGTGTTGCTAGAAAAGATTTTCCAGGTAAAAAACTATTTATGGGTGTTTTGCTTGGAACTATGTTTATATCTGTAGGAACAGTAACTTTAAAACCTTTATATTTGTTATTTGTAAAACTAGGATTACAAAATTCATTATTGCCAATAATATTAATACTAATTGGTGCTAATATGAATTTTAACATTTTCTTAGTATCTCGTTTTGTTCAAGGAGTTCCAAAAGAATTAGATGAGAGCGCTACAATTGATGGTGCTGGATTCTTTAGAATATACTGGCAAATAATATTGCCGTTGATTAAACCAATACTTGGGGTTGTAGGGTTATTTAGTTTTAGAGGAGCTTGGAATAATTATATTCACTCATCTATTTTTACAATGACTAATCCTAATCTTAGACCATTAACAGTTGGAGTTGTTTCATTAAAATATGGAACAGAGGCTGCTATAGAATGGAACATTATGCTTGCAGGTGCATCACTTGCCATTATACCAATGTTGATTGTCTATATATTTGCAAATAAAACATTTATATCAGGTTTATCAGAAGGAGCTGTAAAAGGGTAATGGAGACAGAAAGTATCAAAAAACTTATTTCAAAAATGTCACTGAATCAAAAAATAGGAGCAATGCTAACATTAGGATTTTCAGGAACAATAGTAAAACCTCATATACACGAATATATCACAAAGTATCATTGCGGTGGTCTTAGATTGTCACCAGAGCATAGATCTTTTGGCAATTATACAGATCCTAAAACTGGGAAAGTAATTGTAAATGTTGAGCGTAAAACAGGTTATAAAAAAGGTGTAAATGCACCAAATTGTACAGCATCAGAATATAAGAAAATATTAAATGAACTTCAGGATATGGCATTGGAACGTCCTTTAGGTATTCCACTTCACTTTTCTTATGATCAAGAAGGAGGCACAAGTGCTGATTTCTTCTTTGGGGGTGTCAATATATTTCCAAAACCAATGGGACTTCGTGCAACAGGTGATAAAAAACTGGCTTATGAAGTAGCAAAAGCTGTTTCAAAACAGAGTAAATCAGTAGGGTTCAATTGGCTACATTCGCCTGTTTTAGATATTAATGTTGATCCACGAAACCCTGAAATTTATACTAGAGCCTATTCTGATAGGGTTGAAGATGTTATTGAATATTCAATAGAATCTTGCAAAGGTTATAAAGAAGAAAAAATAATTGCAACGGGTAAGCATTTCCCTGGTAGAGGGGATTCGCCTATAGATGCTCATTTCCAGTTGCCTGTTATCGATGTTGATAAAGAAACAATGCTTGAAAGAGAATTATTACCATATAAAATCCTTATTGAAAAAGGATTGTTGCCTTCTATTATGATTGCACACAGTATTTTTCCGGCTTTAGACGAAGAGGATATTGCAACGGTGTCTAAAAAAATAATTACTGATTTACTTAGAAATGAACTAGGATTTGAAGGTGTTATAACAACTGATAGCATGACTATGGGTGCAATAGCAACTAGATATGGAGTTGCAAATGCTTGTGCTATGGCACTTGAAGCAGGTGCAGACCTTGTTCTTATGAAAGCAGAAAACGAATTGGTTGAAGAAACTTTTAATACAATTAAAATGTTTGTAGAACAAGGTAGAATAAGCGAAGAAGAGTTAAATAAAAAAGTTTATAGAGTGTTGAATTTAAAATATGAATACGGACTATTTCAACAATCTAATTATAATAATTCAAAACCAGAAGAAATAATTAATGATGAACGAATTATTAAATTATCAAAACAAGTGGCTAGAAAATCTGTTTTAATAGCAAGACAGCAAGATGACATACTTCCATTAAGTTCTGAGCAAAATATTCTAATAATTGAGCAAATGGTAAAAAGCTATAATAGCTATACATGGCATCCTGGTATTCTTTATAAGAATTGCTTAAAGTACAATAAAAATTTATCTTATATTGAAACTGCGTACACATATGATGAAGATGATAAAACACGTATTATGGAACAAGTAAAAGAATTTGATACTATTGTAATTACTAATTACTTTATACGAGGCAAATTGTGTAATAGTGAATTTATCAATGAACTTTCAAAAGATAAATCTAAAAAAATTATTGTAGTAACAAATACACCATATGAAGAAATATCTATACCAGAAAATGTAGAAAATGTTGTAATAACCTTTGCTACTTCTCCAGATAACATCGAAGCAACGGCAGGTGTATTATTTGGAGATGTTAATCCTGAAGGAGAATGGCCAGTAGAATATCAACTTAAAGGACGATGCTAGAATGAATGATGAATTAAAAACATTAAAAAAAGAAAAGGAATTCCTATTATGTGTTGACTCAGATGGATGTGCAATAAATACAATGGAAGTAAAACACGTAGAGTGTTTTGGACCAAAAATGATTGAGGTTTGGGGACTAGAAGAGATTAAAGAAGAGGCTATAGAAGTGTGGAATTATGTCAATCTATACTCTCTTTATAGAGGTATTAATAGATTTAAAGGTTTAGTAAAAGCGTTAGAATTATTACAAGAAAAACACTTTACAAATATATTGATACCCAATTTTGTAAAATTAAAAGAATGGGCTGAAAATTCGGAGCGTTTATCTAATGAAGCTTTAGAGGAAGAATATAATTGTTGCAAAGATGAGGCACTTAAAAAGGCATTGATATGGTCAAAAGCCGTCAATGCTAGTATTGCTCTTTTAGATAAAGAGCAACCCTCTTTTTCTTATGTTAAAGAAAGCTTAGAATTAGCCACAAAATATGCAGATATTATTGTTGTTTCATCAGCTAATGCAGAAGCTATAGAGGATGAATGGCAGCACCTTGGTTTAGACAGATATGTTAAGGTGATGGCTGGACAAGAGATGGGATCAAAAAAGGACTGCATAAGGATAGCAAAAGAAGATAAATACGAAAATACTCAAGTACTTATGATTGGAGATGCACCGGGAGATTATGAGGCAGCCAAAGCTAATAATATACTTTATTATCCAATTATCCCTGGCAGAGAAAGTCAATCATGGAAGCGTTTTTTTGATGAAGCATTAAATAAATTTATAAGTAAAGAATATGAGGGAGTCTATCAAAATAAATTAGCCCAAGAATTCATAAAGGTTTTAACACCTAAAGGGTAATATAACAAGGACAGTATATCTAAAATAAGTGATTAAGGTGATGATTTAAATTAGTATGTTTAAAGAAATTGTAAATAAAATTGATGTTAAAATAATTGGGAATGGATTTGAATTAGCAATTTCAAATGATAATATGGCCAAAGCAGAAGAGTTATTATTAGATTACTACCGCAATAGAGAAAAAACAACATTTTTTTTTGATAAGAAAGATAAGCATAGAATAGTCACCGAAAACAAAAAAAAATATAAAAAAGAAATAGAAGAAATTCTGTATAAGGCTGATATGGCTCTTGAGCATAAATTTATACTAAGAGGTAATTCAATAGAGAATCCATTTGTTTTTGTTGGAGATGAGATTAATTGGCATGTAACTCCAAATGGAGACCGTGAAGGTCTTTTTTCTATTAACATACAAGAATGGTTTTTGGATTTGGCAAAAGCTTATTGGTATACCGATGATGAAAAGTATACTAAAGGGTTTATTGAACTACTAAGTGATTGGTATGAAAAATGCCCATGTCCAAATGACGGCAAAGAACATTTTTGGGATTATTCAGGTTGGCGTTCTTTGGAAGTTAGTAGGAGAATGGTGTATTTTATACAAGCATATTATATGTTTCAAGATTCACCCTATTGGACACCGAGACTTAATACAATGTTTATTAAGCTTGTTTATGAGCATTGCAATCAACTAGCAGAGCATATTTGTATTCTTAATCATAATCACACCATAATGCATATGGAAGGATTATTATATGGAGCTATATTTTTCCCAGAAATTCTTGAATCTAAAGAGTGGATAGATATAGCTAAAACAACATTAGAAGCTTGTGCAGAAGAGCAGATATATGAGGATGGAATTCATATTGAAGCAGTACCAGCTTATCATAATCTTACAGTTATGTTATTTGCAAAGCCTATTTTATTTGCAGAAATTAATGGATACTCCTTAAGCGATAGCTATAAGGAGAGGGTTAAGAAAATGTTCCAATTTTCAATGTACACATATAGGCCGGATGGTTCCTGTACACCTATAGGCGATTCAGATGTTATTCCTAAAATATCTAGAAACTATATGGCGGCATTTGGTTATTTTTTATTTCATCTAAATGAGCTAAAAGCCTTTGCAGAGGTTGATGAAAAACTTAGTTGGTTTGTTTCTAAGATTAATGATAATAAAAAGAAAACTGAAAATTTAGAATTACTAATTGGGTTGCAGGAAAAAAGAGCATTTAATAATGGCGGTTACTACTGTATTCGAAGCAATTGGGATGACGATGCCTTATATACAATGTTTCACTGTGGACCCTTAGTTCATGGTCATCCTCATGCAGATTTATTAAGCTTTGATATTTTTGCGTATGGGTATAGTCTTTTAACGGATGTTGGGATTTTTACTTACAATGAGTGTACGGATAGAAGATATCTAAAAGGAACTAATGCACATAATACAATAACCGTAGATGGCTGTGACCAAGCTGAATATGAGCATAGGATGAGTTTTAAGGAAGTTCCTAAATATAAATTAAATAATTTTAAAGTTACGAATAAGTATTCTTTGATAGATGCAGAGCATTATGGATACCAACGTTTGGAAGATCAAGTTACGCATAGAAGAAAACTTATATCAATTAATGATGAGTTCTTTGTCGTTGTAGATACATTACTAGGACAAGATGAACACGATATTGAACAGTTTTGGCACTTTAATAGTAATGAAGTTGAATTGTTCTCAAAGAGCTTAATAGCAAGAAGTAATGATGAAAATAAAGCAAATATTCAAGTTATTCCTCTAGTTACATCAAAAGTTAAAGGGGAAGTATTTGAGAGTTGGCTATCCGATAAATATGGTAGTAAACGGAAGGCAAAAGTAGCTAGGTATTGGATAAAAGAAAGCTTGCCAATGGATATGGTAACTCTTTTAATTCCAGAAGAAGCTAAAAAAATTAAAAAAGTAGATGTTTTGGATTACTTTAATGATGGAAAACATATTGTAATTAATGTTGTAATTGATTCAAAAGAATATACTGTAAAAATTTCAGATGAAATTGAAGTTATATGCTAATTTGAAAGGATATGATAGTATGAAGGATTTTAAAACTATGAAATTTGACGAATTTGAAGAATCATTAGGTGATATATGGCAAGCTATTATTGAAAAAACTGATGTAATGATAGCTAACTCAAAAGGTAAGTCACCACATGTTTCCTTTGACGGTGTCTATGATGATATGAAACTTGATTGGTGGACTTCTGGTTTTTGGCCAGGAATTCTATGGATTATTTATGATATGTCAAAAGATGAAGCTTTTCGTAAGGCTGCTTGGGATTATGATGAGCGTATAGAGCAATGTTTTGTTAAAGAGTCAAATCTTCATCACGATGTGGGCTTTCAGTTTTTACCTACAGGAATTATAAAATATAAGCTTACAGGTGACTTGGATGGTAAAAGAAGAGGATTAGAAGCAGCTAATTTCTTAGCTGGTAGATTTAATATAGCAGGTAATTTTTTACGTGCATGGAATCAAGATAAAATAGGTTGGTCTATTATCGATTCTTCAATGAATATTTCCTTATTGTTTTGGGCTGCAGAAGAATTTAAAGACCCAAGATTTAAACATATTGCGAAAGCTCATGCTGACACAGTATTAAAATACTTTATTAGAGAAGATGGTTCAGTTTGTCATATAACAAGCTTTGACCCTGAAAGTGGAGACTTCATAGAAGCTCTTGGAGGCCAAGGATATGGACCGGATTCAGCATGGAGCAGAGGACAGGCTTGGGCATTATATGGAATGGCAAATGTTTATAAATATACAGGAGAAATAAAGTATTTAAGGGCAGCACAGAAAGTAGCAAATTACTTTTTAGCTGCTTTGGGTGATGATTATGTACCTTGTTGGGACTTTAGAGTAAATGACCTTGATGGAGAACCTAAAGATACTTCAGCTGCTTCTTGTGCTGCTTCTGGAATGTTAGAAATTGCAAAACATCTTCCAAAAGAAGAAGGTAGAATTTACCGGGAAAAAGCAGAAAAAATAATATTTGCATTAACTAGTAAATATTCAACTTTTGATAATATGGATTATGAAGGGTTGTTACTTGAAGGAACAGGACATAGGCCAGCTAATCAAAATGTGAATGTATCATTGATTTATGGTGACTATTTTTATGTAGAGTGTATTGCCAAGTTGCTTGGGTGGAAAAATAATATATTTTAGTCCAAAGATAGTTTTGAATTTGAGTTAGACGGAGTAAAACAAGTTATTAAAGCTGGAGATACTGTATATATTCCTGAGAATGTAGAACATGGACTTGTAACATTGGAGAATGATTCTATGTTAGTTGATGTATTCACACCACAGAGATAAGATTTTTTAAAATAAGAGGCTAGCTACAGGCTAGTCTCTTTTATTTCTTGTTTATTTTTTTTATACTGACGTGGAGATAATCCAGTTATTTTTTTAAATGACTTGTAGAAATTTGAGTAGTCATTAAAGCCCAAAGTTTTGTAAAGCTGGTTTATAGGTATATTTTTCAAAATAAGTTCCTTGGATTTCATTATTCTTTTATATGTTAAGTATTCTATCAAAGTAAATCCTGTATTGGCTTTAAAATAATGACTAAGGTAATACTTATTGAGAAAGAATTTTTCTTGAAGTGTATCTAGTGTTATTTTTGAACTTAGGTTTTTATTTATATAATTCAAAATATTTGATGTAAGTTCATTATGAATAATAAAATCTGGGCTTGATTCTTGTTTGGAATAAATATTGTTTAAAATTATAAGTAATTGTATAACATATGTTTTTATAAGTAGTTGATTTTGTTGTGAGGTAACTTTACTATATTTTTCGACTTGATTTAGTATAAAATCAATTTCTTTCAAAGTTTCAGCATCGGATTTAAGTAAATTATTATGACCTAAGGTTCTGTTTTCAAAACATGACAATAAATTGTATGTATTAGATTCTATAATGTTCAAAATTTCAGGTTTAAAATGTAAAACTTTTCTTTCGTAAATAGTGTGAGAATTTATATATAGTCTATGGAGCTCCTTGTTGTTAATAAGTAAAATATCATTTTTACAAAGAGAGTAACTTATTCCTTCTATATAGGAAGTTACATCTCCTGAAATTAAATAATATATTTCGTAGCCGTCATGGATATGAGTAGAATATTCAAAAGGTGGCTTATCAACGCTATGATGAAACCATAAGTTATTATTAATATGTTGGATTGAAGAATAGTTTGTCATAAAGTTATCCTCGCTTTTTATAGGGCAGTTATGAAATTATATATATATTATACAGCAATATTTGCAATGTTTTAAACAAATAAGTCAAAGTTTTCTATGATACCATTTACATAAGAGGTGATATTTTATGAGTAAGTTTATGGATGATAATTTTTTACTGAATAATGATAAAGCAATTGAATTGTTTAACCGATTTGCTAAGGATATGCCTATCTTTGATTATCATTGTCACTTAGCTCCTAAAGATATATTGGAAGATAAAAAATTCACCAATATAACTGAAGCTTGGCTTTATGGTGACCATTATAAATGGAGGGCTATGAGAGGTAATGGTATAAGTGAGGACTATATTACTGGAAATAGAAGTGATTATGAAAAGTTTGAAGCTTGGGCTGAGACTATGCCATATCTTATAGGAAATCCTTTATATAGTTGGACACATTTAGAGCTGCAAAGGTATTTTGATATCGATGAAATTCTTTGCAAAGAAAATGCAAAAATTATATGGGATAAAGCCAATAAAATATTACAAAAAGAAGATTTTACTGCAAGAGGGATCATAAAAAAATCTAAAGTAAAAGGAATTTGTACAACAGATGATCCTACAGATACCCTCCTGTATCACGAAAAAATTGCAGCTCTTAATGATTTTGAAACTAAGGTCTTACCTACTTTTAGACCTGATAAAGCTTTAGAAATAAATAATCCTATTTTTAAAGAATGGGTATCAAAACTATCTGAGGTTTCTGGAATAAACATTGAATCTTACGATGAATTCATTAAGCAACTAGAAGAAAGAGCTTTATATTTTCATGAAAGAGGATGCAGAATATCAGACCACTCATTAGGATATGTTTTCTATAAAAAAGGAACAATAGATGAGGTTAAATATATATTTAGCAAAGCGTTAAATGGTGGAACAGTGGATATAATAGAAGAAGAAAAATTTAAAACATACACTATGAATATACTTGGGAAGATTTATTCAAAATTAGGATGGACCATGCAAATTCATATAGGAGCACTTAGAAATAATAATACTAGAATGTTCAATGATATAGGTGCTGATAGTGGATTTGATTCTATCAATGATTATTCTATTGCAGAAAAATTATCTAGGCTTCTTGATTCTCTAGATGTATGTAATTGTCTTCCTAAAACTATATTATATACATTGAATCCTAAAGACAATCAAGTGTTAGGAACTATGGCAGGTAATTTTGCTGGAGGTGGAATCACAGGTAAAATTCAATTTGGAACTGCATGGTGGTTTAATGATAATAAGGATGGAATGGAAACACAAATGAGAGCTTTAGCTAACCTTGGGGTTTTAGGAAGATTTATAGGTATGCTTACAGATTCTAGAAGCTTTTTATCTTATACAAGGCACGAATATTTTAGAAGGATTTTATGTAATATGGTTGGTGAGTGGGTAGAGAATGGTGAATTCCCAGATGATAACACTACTTTAGAAATGATAATAAAAGGCATTTGTTTCAATAATGCAAAAGACTATTTTGGTATAAACCTTTAAAATTTTATGAACTGTGAACAAAGTATTAAATAAGGAGATGAAAAAAATGAAAATGACTTGGCGTTGGTATGGTGAAGGAAATGATGATATAACCTTAGACCATATAAGACAAATACCAGGAGTTATGGGAGCTGTTTGGTCACTTCATGATAAGGTAGCTGGTGAAGTGTGGGAAATGGAAAGAATTCAAGAAGTAGCAGATCAATTAGCTGCCAAAGGACTTAGTCCTGCAGTTGTAGAAAGTGTTAATGTACATGATGACATTAAACTTGGACTTCCATCAAGAGATAAGTACATAGACATCTATATAGATACAATAAGAAAACTTGCAAAGGTTGGAGTTAAGGTAATATGCTACAATTTCATGCCTGTTTTTGATTGGACTAGAACTGATTTATATAAAGAAGCGGAAGATGGTTCAAATGCTTTATTTTATGAAAAAAGTTTAGTTGAAGGAGTTTCACCTCAATCTGTTGTAGACAGAATACTTGAAGGTGCAGGAGAAAAGACAATGCCAGGTTGGGAGCCAGAAAGATTAGCGCATCTTGAAGAATTATTTGAAAAATATAGTGGAGTAACAGAAGATATACTTCTTGAAAATTTAAAATATTTTCTTGAAAGAATAATTCCAGTGTGTGAAGAAGAGGATATTAAAATGGCAATACATCCGGATGATCCACCATGGCCTATATTTGGGCTTCCTAGAGTTATAAGAAGTAGAGATCATATTAAGAAATTTTTAGATCTTGTAGATAGCCCGTATAATGGACTTACATTATGTACTGGTTCACTAGGTCCAAATCTTAATAATGATATACCTGCTATAATTAGAGAATTTGGAGATAGAATACATTTTGCACATATAAGAAATGTAAAAGTTTTTAAAAATGGGGACTTTATAGAAACTTCTCATAGAGCTTGTGATGGAAATGTTGATATTGTAGAAGTAGTTAAAGCTTATCATGAAATGGGTTTTGAAGGATATGCTAGACCAGATCATGGTAGACACCTATGGGGTGAAGAGAAAAATTGTAGACCAGGATATGGACTTTATGATAGAGCACTTGGTGTAATGTATATTTTAGGAATATGGGATACTCTTGAAAAGGAGAAAAACAAATAATGAAATTAAATCTAAATGAATTAAAAAATGTTGAAGCATGGCAAGCGGCTGGAATTGCTCTTCCAGAGTTTGATTATGATAAAGTAAAAGCTAATACAAAAGAAAATCCTACTTGGGTTCACTTTGGAGCAGGTAATATATTTAGAGGCTTTGTAGCTAGAGCTCATCAAAATCTTCTTAACAAAGGGATAGCCCATACAGGAATAATAGCTGTAGAAACTTTTGATTATGAAGTTATTGAAAAAGTATATGAGCCTCATGATAACTTAGCTTTAGTTGTTCTTATGAATAGTGATGGTAGCTTTGATAAAGAGGTTGTTGCAAGTATTGTAGAAGGTATAACTACTAAGATAGATAATGGAGATTACAATAGACTTGTATCTGCCTTTGAAAATCCTAGTTTGCAAATGGCTAGTTTTACAATTACAGAGAAAGGTTACGCTCTAAAAGATTTCTCGGGAGAGTTCCTCTCTTTTGTAAAAAAAGATTTAGAAAATGGACCTAGCTTACCTACTCACGCTATGAGTGTAGTAACGGCTCTAGTTTATAAAAGATACTTAGCTGGCGGATATCCAATGGCATTAGTAAGTATGGATAACTGCTCACATAATGGTGATAAAGTTAAAGAAGCTGTATTCTCTATTGCAAATGAGTGGAATAAGAGAGGATTTGTAGAAGATGGATTTATTGAATATATTAAAGATGAGGAAAATATAACATTCCCTCTATCTATGATAGATAAAATAACTCCAAGACCTGCTACTGTAGTAAAGGAAGCATTAGAAAAGGATGGTCTTGAAGATATAGATATAGTTATAACGAATAAAAATACTTACATGGCACCTTTTGTTAATACAGAAGTTTGCGAGTATTTAGTAATAGAAGATAAATTTCCAAATGGTAGACCTAAACTTGAAGAGTCAGGCATTATATTTACAGATAGAGATACAGTAAATAATGTAGAAACTATGAAGGTAACAACGTGTCTAAACCCATTGCATACTGCATTAGCAGTAACAGGTTGTCTGCTTGGGCATACTTTAATTGCCGATGAAATGAAGGATGAAACACTGAAAAGACTTGTAGATAAAATAGGTTACGATGAAGGATTGCCTGTAGTTATAGACCCTAAAGTATTGAGTCCGAAGAAATTTATTGATGAAGTTGTACAAGAAAGATTTGCAAACCCATATATACCGGATACACCTCAAAGAATAGCTACAGATACATCACAGAAAGTAGCCATAAGATTCGGAGAGACTATAAAATCTTATATTAAGGATGAAAAATTAGATCCGGCTAATCTTGTAGGAATTCCTCTTGCAATAGCTAGTTGGTGCAGATATTTGATGGAATTAGATGATGAAGGCAATGAAATGACTTTAAGCCCTGACCCTATGATAGATACACTTAAAAAGATAATGGATAAGGTTAATATGGGTGACACTAAGGTAGATATATCTGATATTCTTTCAAATGAAGAAATATTTGGAGTTAACATGTATAAGATAGGTCTTGGAGTAAAGATTGAAAATATATTTGTTAAAATGATACAAGGCACTGGAGCTGTTAGAAAGACAATTGAAGAATTTTTAATATAAAAAGAACGGTAGAAAATTTTGTGTAGGGACAAATATTTCTACCGTATTTTTTTAAGTTAAAGATTAAATATTTGCGATTTTATTTAAAATAATAATATTATAATAATAATATTATAATAATAAAAAACCAGTTAAATAATGATATAATAGCAAAGATATATTAAACACTATAAAACATAGCTAAAAACAAAAAAAAGAGGGGTTTAGATAAATTGAATGAAATCGTAGCAAAAATTTTACCTATAATATTAGTAATAGCTTTAGGATATCTTATAAGAGTTAAAAATTATTTATCAGAGAACACAATAAAAGATTTGATGAAAATTATTTTAGATTGTGCACTTCCAGCAGTTTTGTTTTTGACATTTTTAAGGATGGATCTTGAAATTGAATATTTAAATTTAACTATAGCAATAATCATACTTAATTGTTTATTATTTTTTGTAGGTTATTTAATAAATAAATTGGGATTAGTAAAAGAATCAATACTTCCTTTTATAACAACTTGTTTTTCTTTTGGACTTCTTGGGATACCCCTTTATGGGACTATTTTTGGTATAGAAAATTTGAATAAGATAGTTATATTGGGTGTAGGACATGAGCTGTTTGTATGGATTATATATATTAACTTAATGAAAGTTATGTTGAAAAAAGATAAATTTACCCTAGATACTTTTAAGAATTTATTAAAATCACCTTTGATAGTAGCAGTTGTAACGGGCTTGATTATTAACATTTTAGGATTATCTAGTATTTTTGAGAGTAATTTTATTTTAAAAGGAATTATAGGAAGTATTGAGTATATGTCAATTATAGCAAATCCAATTATATTTGTAATAGTTGGTTACGGACTTAAATTTGAAAAAGAACATATTAAGAAAAGTGTAATATACGTGATTATTAGATATATAATTGTTTTTTCAGTAGGATATTTGTTTAAATTCTTTGTATTGGACAAGATTATTATAAATGATGTACTTTTTGATTATGCATATTTTACATTTTTGATATTACCAGGACCTCTTTCTTTACCTATAATGATGAGCAAATATAGTAATGAGAAAGATTATGAAAAGTTAGCTAATAGTGTAGTTGTTTTAAATACTTGTGTATGTATAGTAATATATATAATTTTTGTACTTGTAAAATAGGAATAAACTATAGAATAATAAGATAAAGAAGGGGAAAACTAGAATCAGTAAATATAAACTATACTAAAACTTAATTTATACGTGTACAAAACTTCATAGTTTAAGGAGTTATGGATAAGTAAAAAATTATGTTAAATTAGTCTAAGGAGCTGATTTTATGAAAAGAGATAAAAAAATAATTATAGATGCTACTGAGTTTACAGAAGCTTTTCCTGGAGCAATAATTGGGTCTATATATGAAAAAGAAGAACCTACGAAAGAAATCCACGATAGTTATAGAGTTTTTGTCAATGGTGATTATATAGGAGATAAAGTTTTGCTTGGACAGAATGAAGAAGTGAGTGAGCTTAATGATTATTTAAAAAATAATAGCTTCACAAATTATTCAACCCTTGTAGATGGTAATAGATATTTTATAAAAGAAAAAGATAGAGAACAAGCTCATAAGATGAAAGACAATCTTCAAACTTATTTGAGTATACGATAGTGTTATTTAATGCACAATAAACAATGCACAGCATTCCTATATTAAGACTTTTTAAGTGTTGAAAAATAAATATCCTCCTGTTAAAATACGGAGTATC